>CANPZE010000011.1 GCA_947589315.1 uncultured Lachnospiraceae bacterium
TATACAGGAGTGAGTGCCAGACTTAAATCTGGTATGGGTATATGAACTGGAATTTACTTTGGCATTCTAGGGTTTTTTTATAGAAATTTATTTTTTACTTGACGAATAGGAGGTTTGCTAATATAATATGATATACACGTGATTTTGCGTATTTATTAGTTTAAGGAGGTGTATCGGTATGAAAATGACATTTCAGCCAAAGAAGAAATCAAGAAAAAGAGTTCATGGATTTAGAAAGAGAATGCGTACTTCTAACGGAAGAAAAGTGATTGCAAACAGAAGAGCAAAAGGAAGACATAGATTATCCGCATAGGTCGCAGTTATGTGACCTTTTCTTCTATTTTTGAAGAAAGTGAGACTGCCTGGAGGTTTATAGTCAAACAGGCAGATCAGAATTAGAGGTTTATCGTGTTTCGTTCGATCAAGAAGAATTATGAATTTTTAAATGTGTATCGTTCTGGAAAATCCTATGGGAATAAGTATTTAGTGATGTATGTTCTCAAACGTGATCTGCAGGAGAACAGATTTGGAATAACAGTCAGTAAAAAAGTAGGAAATAGCGTGGTCAGGCATAGGGTTACCAGATTGATAAGGGAAAGTGTCAGACTAAATGAAAATAAGCTGACGACAGGATATGATATGGTATTGATTGCAAGGAATACAGCTAAAGGAAAAAAATTTCAGGATATTGAGAGCGCTTTTTTACATTTATGTAAAAAACATAATTTGATAAGAGATGAATTTGAATGAAAAGATTTTGTATTTTTATTATAAATGCATATCGTAAATATATATCTCCCTTAAAAGGAAGACCTACTTGTATTTATATTCCTTCCTGTTCTCAGTATGCAATTGAGGCTTTGGAAAAATATGGCTTTTGGAAAGGGAGTTTTTTGGCTGTAAAAAGGATATTAAGATGTCATCCATTTGCAAAAGGAGGATATGATCCTCTACCATAATATTTTTTGTCATGGCGCTTTTTGTATATGGCAATATTTGGAACAGACCTGGAGGAATTTGTAATGACAGTGGATGTTATATTAACAACATACCAAGGTGCAATATTGGGACCGATAGCGCGCGTCTTAGGGTATATTTTGCAGGCCCTGTATGCCGTATTAGCTACGGTAGGTATTGAAAATACTGCTATATGTATCATTTTATTTACTTTTATTGTAAATGCATTGATGATGCCCATGCAGATCAAGCAGCAAAAATTTGCAAAAATGTCTGCGATTATGAATCCGGAGATAATGGCGATTCAGGAAAAATATAAAAATAAAAAGGATAGGGATTCTCAGCAAAAGATGTCCTTGGAGACTCAGGCAGTGTATCAGAAGTATGGGGTAAGCCCGGCGGGAGGATGTCTTCCTATATTAATAACTTTTCCGATTTTATTTGCTTTGTATCGCGTAATTTATAATATACCGGCCTATGTCCCTCAGGTATATGATATCTATGAAGGATTGGCAAAGGCATTGATGAATGCTAATATTACAGTAGAAGCTTTAGCAGACAAAGAATATATTAAAACTGCTACTTATGTAGTAAACCAGGCAGTAAATAATGCAAAGAGCCATGGGGCAAATATCAACTATTATATTGATGTTTTGTCTCAGTATAGTGATTCCAGCTGGAAGGCGTTGTCTTCTGCCTATCCTGATATGAAAACTGCGATCACAGAGACAGCCAGCCGGGCGGCTCATATTAATTCCTTTTTAAGATTAAATATTGCAGACACGCCAAGCATAAAGTCTGTCAGTATCATAATACCTGTTTTATCTGTCATCACACAGATTATCAGTATGAAGGTTAGTATGGCGGGGTCGCCTCAGCAGAATGATACAGATAATCCTACAGCTTCTACAATGAAGACAATGAATACTGTAATGCCTTTTGTATCAGGATTTATGTGTCTTCTATTTCCGATCGGCGTAGGTATCTACTGGATCGCTGGTAATATTTTCCGTATTGTGCAGTCTTTCTGTATTAATATTCATTTTAATAAATTGGATATGGAAGAGGAAATACAGAAAAATGTGGAAAAGGCCAAGAAGCGTTATGAAAAGATGGGGATTGATCCTTCTACATTGGAAAATGTAGCAAAGCAAAGGACAAGCAATATTCAAAAGGTAGAAAAGAAATCTACAGGCGTAAGCAATGCAGCAAAGAAAAAGCCGCAAAGTTCTATGAAGAAGAGTGGAAATGTAAAATACAAAGAAGGTAGTATTGCAGCGTATGCAAATATATTAAACCGAGAAGATAAGTAAAAGTTTTATTTGCCTGTGGTCAGGCAGAATGGAGGCAATTATGTGGGAATGGAAAGAATTTTCTGCAAAGACAGTGGATGAAGCGCTGACAAATGCATTGGTACAATTGGAGACTACAAGTGACAAAATAGAGTATGAGATTTTGGAAAAGGAAAGTTCCGGCATTCTTGGTTTGTTTAGCAAACCGGCTTTAATTCGCGTTCGGATAAAATATACTCTTCCAGATATTGCTGAAGACTTTTTGAAAAAAATATTTGAAGCAATGAAGTTGGACGTGAAGATCAATATTAATTACCAGGAAGAGGAGAAAGTACTAGATATTGATCTGAGCGGAGACCAAATGGGAGTATTGATCGGAAAAAGAGGGGCAACTTTGGATTCCCTTCAGTATTTAGTGAGCCTGATCGTAAATAAGAAAAATGACGATTATATAAAGGTCAAATTAGATACAGAGAACTATAGGGAGAGAAGAAAAGAGACTTTGGAAAATCTGGCCCATAATCTGGCGCAAAAAGTAAAGAGAATTCATAAGCCTGTTTTTCTGGAGCCTATGAATCCTTATGAGAGAAGAGTAATTCATTCAGCTCTGCAGGGAAATAAATATGTAGAGACACATAGCGAGGGAGAGGAGCCTTACCGTAAGGTTGTTATAACTCCCAAACCTGGCATGGATAGCGGATATGAAAGAAGAGGAAGATATAATTCTTATAATCGGAATTCAGGAGGTTATAACAAAAAAAGATATAATAATTCTTATCGCAAGCCTTATGAGACGGATGTTTTCCAGGGAAGCGATGAAGAAAATATGGAAGAGAATGAATAAAGAATGGAAAGGGGCTGGATCGTATTCAGCCTCTTTTTGTGAAATGGTGGAAGTGCGGAGATGAAAAGGGTTATGAATAATGATACGATAGCTGGTATTGCCAGTGGAATGGGTGGAGGCATCGGTATTCTCCGTGTTAGCGGTGAAAAGGCTTTATCGGTAGTGGGAGAGATATTTCGTACTCCAGGTTCTGTGAAAGAAAAAAAGAAATGGGATCCTGGATTTTTTTATCAGCAGAAGAGCCATACCATTCATTATGGTTACATTTTAGATGGAGATAGTATTGTAGATGAGGTTATCGTTCTTTTAATGAAAGCTCCCAATAGTTATACGAAGGAGGATGTAATAGAAATTGACTCCCATGGAGGAGCTTATGTGGTACAGAAGATTTTTAAGCTTTTATTGAAAAAGGGAGTTCGGTCGGCAGAGCCGGGAGAATTTACAAAAAGAGCTTTTTTAAATGGAAGGATCGATCTGTCTCAGGCAGAGGCAGTGATGAAAATGATTTCTTCCCAAAATGATTTTGCTTTGAAGAGCGCAGTACAGCAATTAAAGGGGACCGTATCTCAATATATTGAAGAAATCCGCCAGGAGATTTTGCATGATATGAGTTATATTGAAGCGGCGTTAGATGATCCGGAACATATATCTTTAGAAGGTTTTGGAAATCAGCTGTTAAAAAGAACGGAACAACAGATTCTCCGTTTAGATCAGCTTTTAGATCATTTTGACGATGGCCGGATGCGGTCAGAGGGGATTAATACTGTAATCGTGGGAAAACCGAATGCAGGAAAGTCTTCGCTTATGAATCTGCTGTTAGATGAAGACAGAGCTATTGTAACGGAGATCCCGGGAACTACGAGAGATCTTCTTGAAGAAAAAATCACTCTGGGAAATATTATATTAAATCTGGTAGATACAGCAGGAATTCATGATACTGAAGATTTGGTGGAGAATATTGGAGTAGAGAAAGCAGTTGCTATTATCCAAAAAGCAGATTTTATTATTTATGTGGTGGACAGCAGCCGAGAGCTGGAAGAGGCAGATGATAAAATTATAGAATTGGTTCGGGATAAGCAGGGTGTTTTTTTATTGAATAAGGCGGATCTTCCTTCTTCTATCGTAAGGGAGGATGTGATCCAAAAGCTTCCCTGGCATTGTATTTCTTTTTCTAATAAGACAGGAGAAGGATTAAAGGAACTGGAAGATTATATTACAGATACCTTTTTAAGGGGAGATATTTCGTATAATGACCAGGTCTATTTAACCAGCTTGCGCCATAGAGAGGCTGTGGAGTCCGGCGTAGTTAGTCTGACCAAATTATTGGACACAATAAAAAATGACATGCCAGAGGATTTCTATACCATTGATATGATGGATGCATATAGAAAGCTGGGATTGATTAATGGGGAGACGGCGTCAGAAGATATGATAAATAAGATTTTTCAGGAATTTTGTATGGGTAAATAGTATTTGCGGTTAGGAGAATGCATATGTCATATACTTATGAAAGCTATGATGTAATAGTAATCGGCGCTGGCCATGCCGGTTGTGAGGCAGCGCTGGCCAGCGCAAGATTAGGAATGAAAACATTAGTATTTACTGTGAGTGTGGACAGTATTGCGATGATGCCTTGCAATCCTAATATCGGCGGCAGTTCTAAGGGACATTTAGTACGAGAGGTCGATGCCCTGGGTGGGGAAATGGGAAAGAATATTGACAAGACGTTTATTCAAACTAAAATGTTAAATTTGTCAAAGGGACCTGCTGTACATTCCCTTCGGGCTCAGGCAGATAAGAAGGAATATAGTTATTCTATGCGCCGGGTTTTGGAGAATACAGAAAATCTGACAATAAAGCAGGGAGAAGTGGCAGAGGTCGTGGTGGAGGATCATTGTGTTAAGGGGATAAGAACTGTTTCAGATGGAATTTATCCCTGCCAGGCTGTGATTATGTGTACGGGAACTTATTTACAGGCACGTTGCATCTATGGCGATGTCAGCCAATATACAGGACCTAATGGATTAAGCGCAGCTAATCATCTTACAGACTCTCTGATTCAATTGGGAATTGAGGTACGGCGTTTTAAGACGGGAACTCCCGCCCGGGTGGATAAGCGTACAATTGATTTTTCTAAAATGGAAGAGCAAAAGGGAGATGAAAAGATCGTACCCTTTTCTTTTACTGATCGTGCCCAGGATTTGGAAAGGGAACAGGTTTCTTGCTGGCTGACTTATACAAATGCAGAAACGCATAAGATCATTCAAGATAATATTGACCGTTCTCCTTTGTATTCCGGAATGATCCAGGGAACAGGCCCAAGATATTGTCCATCGATTGAGGACAAGGTAGTACGGTTTGCAGATAAAGAACGTCATCAGGTATTTTTGGAACCGGAAGGAAATTATACGAATGAAATGTATATTGGAGGAATGTCCAGCTCCCTTCCCGAAGATGTCCAGCATAAAATGTATCATACTGTACCTGGATTGGAGCATGCGGTCATTGTGAGGAATGCCTATGCGATAGAATATGATTGTATCGATCCTACGCAGCTCAAGCCTTCTTTAGAGTTTAAAACAATTCATGGATTTTATTCTGCAGGACAAGCAAATGGAAGTTCCGGATATGAGGAAGCGGCGGCCCAGGGAATTATTGCAGGCATTAATGCTGCGCGCGGTATCCAAAAATTGGATCCATTAATACTGGATCGCTCCCAGGCATATATTGGTGTTTTAATTGATGATCTGATTACTAAGGGAACAAACGAGCCTTATCGGATGATGACTTCCCGGGCAGAATATCGTTTGCTGCTTCGTCAGGATAATGCGGATCTTCGTTTGACAGAACTTGGATACCAGGTAGGGCTGATTTCAGAAGGACGGTATCAGAATCTTTTGAAGAAAAAAGAATGGATTCAGAAGGAAATAAATCGTTTAAAGGAAAAAACAGTAGGTGCTACAGAAAAGATCCAAAAATTACTTGAAAAGTATGACAGTACGCCGTTACAATCAGGCATTACTCTGGCAGAATTATTGAAACGTCCGGAGCTTTCTTATGAAAAATTAGCTCCTGTTGATGAGGAACGTCCGGAACTTCCAGAAGATGTAAAGGAGCAGGTAAATATTAATTTGAAATATGAGGGATATATTTCCCGCCAGCTTCATCAGGTAGAACAATTTAAAAAGCTGGAGAAGAAAATAATTCCTGAAAATATTGATTATAATGAAGTATACAGTTTACGAAAAGAAGCAATCCAGAAATTGAATGATATTCGTCCGAAATCGGTGGGACAGGCCTCAAGAATCTCTGGCGTGTCACCGGCAGACATTTCTGTATTGTTGGTATATTTGGAAAAATATATGAAAAAGTAATGGTATTTGGAAACTTAACTATAAGGAAAGTAGATGGGAAAAATTTTAATGAAAGAATATTTAAAAAAATTGACCTGTGATTTAGATATTCAAATGACGGAATATCAATTACAGCAATTTGCATTATTTTATGATCATTTATTAAAGATAAATAAAGTAATGAATCTTACTGCTATTACAGAAGAGAAGGATGTTGTGATTAAACATTTTATTGACAGTATTTCTATTATGAAATACTTTACATTTTCTGATTCTATGTCTGTAATTGATGTGGGGACAGGAGCAGGATTTCCGGGAATTCCATTGGCAATTATGTTTCCTCAGGTTAATTTTACTTTAGTGGATTCTTTGAATAAGAGAATACATTTTTTGGATGATGTAATAAAAATCTGTGATTTATTAAATGTAGAAACAATTCATAGCAGAGTGGAAGATTTAGGACATAATGAGAAATATCGTGAAAAATATGATGTATGTGTTTCCCGGGCAGTGGCAAATTTATCGACTTTGTTAGAATATTGTTCTCCTTTTGTGAAAGTGGACGGAATATTTATTTCATATAAATCATTGTCAGCAGAAGAAGAATTAGAAAAAAGCATGGCAGCTCAAAAGAAATTGTCCTGTGAATTAGAAGAAAAAATTATTTTTAATTTGCAGGATACAGAATATCAAAGAACATATTTACTATTTAGAAAAAAGGATAAATTGATCCATAAATATCCAAGACAAGCTGGCATTCCTAAAAAATCACCTTTATAAAATCTAAATTTGATAATTTAAGGATAATTTCATAATAATGTTATAGAATGATAGAAAGAATCATGGTATAATAATGAACACGCAAGGCGTGTTCATCTTGGGAGAATGCAAAAGCAGCATTCTCAAGGCGTGTTCATCTTTGAAGCATGCGCAGGAAATTGTGGTATAATAGTTTCACGTGAAACATAAAATATTAAAAGAAGAAAAATGTTTCACGTGGAACATTGTATATTAATGAAAAGTAATAATTGTTGTATAAAATACGGAGTTATAGAATATACAAGATTGGAGAAATGGTATGGGAAGAATCATAGCAATATCGAATCAAAAGGGTGGAGTTGGAAAAACGACTACAGCAATTAATTTATCAGCATGTCTTGCTGAAAAGGGGAAAAAAGTTCTGGTAATAGATATTGACCCTCAGGGAAATACTACTAGTGGATTGGGAGTTGACAAATCAAAAGTGGAGCATACTACTTATGAATTGCTTTTAGGGGAAACTACAGTGTGGGAAGCAATTTATCCCTCTGTAGTGGAGGGACTTTTTGTGATTCCATCGGAACGGGAATTAGCAGGAGCTGAAATAGAGTTAATAGGAATTACAGATAAAGAATTTATTTTGAAAAAAGAAATAGAAAAAGTAAAAGAAAATTATGATTTTTTGATCATAGATTGCCCACCTTCTTTAAATACATTAACGGTCAATGCCATGACTACAGCGGATACTGTATTAGTACCGATTCAGTGTGAATATTATGCTTTGGAGGGATTAAGCGAATTGATCTATACGATTGATCTGGTAAAAAATCGTTTAAATCAAAAACTAGAAATAGAGGGTGTTGTATTTACTATGTATGATGCCAGGACTTGTCTGTCACTGCAGGTAGTAGAAAATGTAAAAGAAAATTTACATCAGAATATTTATAAAACTATTATTCCAAGAAATGTCAGACTGGCAGAGGCGCCTAGCCATGGTCTGCCAATTAATTTATATGATTCAAAATCAGCAGGCGCAGACGGATATCGAAATCTGGCAGATGAAGTAATTGAAAGGGGAATTTAAGATGGCGGCAAGAAAAGGATTAGGAAAAGGGATCGATGCGTTAATACCGGAAACAGAAAAGAGTGTGGAAGCGAAAGCAAAGGCGCAGACAGTAATTAAGGAAATAGATACAATAGATATTAATAAAATAGAACCAAATGCAAATCAGCCCAGAAAAGTATTTAA
Organism: uncultured Lachnospiraceae bacterium; assembly: GCA_947589315.1. GTDB lineage: Bacteria > Bacillota > Clostridia > Lachnospirales > Lachnospiraceae > Jutongia. The sequence continues at coordinate 8,455 of CANPZE010000011.1, forward strand.
TGAGGATGCTATTCAGGAATTGGCAGAGTCTATTAAGCAACATGGCATGATCGAACCCTTGATTGTACAAAAAGGGAAAAAGGGCTTTTACACTATTATTGCCGGAGAGAGAAGATGGAGGGCTGCAAAGATTGCAGGTCTTAAAGAAATTCCTATTGTAGTAAAAGATTATACAGATCAGGAGATTATGGAGATCGCATTGATCGAAAATATTCAAAGAGAAGATTTGAATGCGATTGAAGAAGCAGAGGCATATAACCGTCTGATAGAGGAATATCATTTAAAGCAGGATGAGGTGGCAGAAAGAGTATCTAAAAGCAGAGTAGCTATTACCAATTCTCTTCGTCTCCTGAAACTGGATGAGAGAGTGCGTACTATGGTAATCGAGGATAAGATAAAAGCGGGACATGCGAGGACGCTTTTGGGAATTACAGATGGAGATTTTCAATATCAGGTGGCTGTACAGGTTTTTGATGAAAATCTTAGCGTGAGAGAAACAGAGAAGCTGGTGAAAAAGCTATTAAACCAAAAAGAAAATCCGAAAAAGGAGACGGAGGAGGAAGAGAAACAAAAGATACTGGTTTATAAAAGTTTTGAAGAGCAGCTGAAAACGATAATGGGAACAAAGGTTAATATTAATCATAAGAATAAGGGAAGAGGAAAAATTGAAATTGAATATTTTTCTCCGGATGAATTTGATCGGATCATCGGTTTATTGAAGAGCGTAGGAAAAGAACAGTAAGGATAACTACATACGAAGCATAAATAAATTGCAGAAAATAGAAAGAAAGGAAAATACAAATGGAACTCTTTGACAGATATGGAATTGATATAGGATATGTTATTATTGGTATGGCAGGCGTGATCGTAATATTATTCATTCTTTTGTTGATAACAATGATCAAGGATGCAAACAGTCGGAAAAAATATCGGAAGTTTATGGATGGGGAAAATGGCAAGAATTTGGAGAAAGCAATTTTAGATAAATTTTCTGCAATTGATATTTTGCAAAAGGATGTATTAGAAATTAATAAGCAGCTGGTAGATATTGACGGCAGATTGATCAATGCTTATCAAAAAGTAGGTCTGGTAAAATATGATGCTTTTAAGGAAATTGGCGGAAAGCTTAGCTTTGTATTGGTGCTTTTGACAGCAGAAAACAATGGATTTATTTTTAATTCTATGCACAGCAGCCGGGAAGGCTGTTATGTCTATACTAAGGAAATAGTAAATGGGGAAGCATTTGTTATTTTGTCAGAAGAAGAACAGCAGGCGTTGGATCAAGCAAAAGCAAATAAAGGAGTAATCGTAAAATGATGTATTTATGGTTGATCGTAGGTTTTATATTATTGATAAAAGGAGCAGATTTCTTTGTGGACGGAAGTTCAGGAGTTGCAAAAATCCTGCATGTTCCTTCTATTATAGTAGGCCTTACAATTGTAGCGATGGGTACCAGCCTGCCGGAATGCGCAGTAAGCATCAGCGCAGCATTATCAGGTAAAAATGATATTGCGGTCAGTAATGTAATTGGCTCTAATTTTTTTAATCTACTGATGGTATGTGGTATCTGTGCCATTATTAAACCATTGCCTATAGACCGTAAAACAGTAAAAGGAGAATTTCCCTTTTCTATTTTTGTAGGGTTTCTTCTTTTGTTAATGTCTGGGGATTATCTGATAAAAGGAAAAAACAGTATAAACCAAATTTCCAGGATAGACGGCATTATTTTATTGATCCTTTTTGCCGGTTTTTTGGGAAATATGATACGCTCTGCATTGAAGGCAAGGAAAGAATATGACCAGAAGGAAAAGGAGGAAGAAAAGAAACAAATGTCTATCCTCGTATGTCTGTTCCTGATTGTTATTGGAATTATTGCAATAAAGTATGGCGGGGATATGGTAGTAAACAGCGCATCTGATATCGCAGCAACATTTGGGCTCAGCCAGAACCTTATTGGGCTGACGATCGTAGCAGTAGGTACCAGTCTGCCGGAGTTAGTTACATCTATAGTGGCAGCGAGAAAAGGGGAAAGCGATATGGCCCTGGGGAATGTAGTGGGGTCTAATATATTTAATATTCTGTTGGTATTAGGAGTATCTACTGCAATCCATCCGATCGCAGTAGGGATACTCTCTATATATGACCTTATCTTCCTGGGGATTATCAATATCCTGGTATGGATATTTGCCTATAAGGGAAACAGGATCAATCGATTCCAGGGATGCATCATGGTATTTTTATATGGAATCTATATGGTGTACGTCTGCCTCAGGTAGGATCGTGTCGTTGGCTAAGACAGAGTCGCTGCTCATGGCAGAGCCGCCGTTAAAGTCTTTGTGATATTGCTTAACCTCTTCATTAATGGACAACATTTTTTCATCCAGAAAAGAAATAATATTGGCGCATTCTTTTAATTCGTCCCGGATTCCGTCCGGAGCTTTGCCTTCAAATTTGTAATAAATTTTATGTTCCAGGCTTGCCCAGAAATCCATAGCAATGGTGCGGATCTGTATCTCTGCCTTTGTGTCAATGACATCATTGGATAAGAAAATCGGTACGGAAACGATCATATGGTAACTCATATATCCGTTTTCTTTTGGATTGGCAATATAATCCTTTACCTTAAGGACTGTCACATCACTTTGCTTTGTAATGGCATCTGCGATTCGATAAATATCGGATGTAAAAGAACAGATAATACGGATACCTGCTACGTCATTTACATAATTCACAATATTGTCTACGGTCAATTCCTTTTGTTTGATACGAAGTTTACGGGCGATACTGCTTCCAGATTTAATACGCGAGGTAATATGCTCAATAGGGTTGTATTGATGGGCAAGCTTAAACTCGTTATTCAGGATCTCTAATTTTGTACAGATTTCCTTTAGTACAGCATCATAGAGAAGAAGAGTATGATTCCATTCTTCTTCTTCGTTATAGTATAGTAATTCTCCCATAATGTCTCCTTAGTTAAAACCATATATGCGGTTAAAAAAGTGATATCCATGGATGATGATCTTCTTGCCGGATTTACTATTCATTTGCATCGGCTTGCCGAATTTACGGCGGGTGATCGTCTTATAAATGATAGGATTTTTGGAGCGAAGATATCCCCAGAGTTCTTCCCTCTTGGCAAGGCTTTCCCGGGAACCTTCATTTACCAGTAATGCCGAACTGACGATCATTATCATGGACAGATATTTGATCATATAGGAACGGAGCTTCCTGTTCCTGATCGTTGTAAGGTCATGGGAATCAATAATGATCCGATTTACCTTCAGCTGCTGGTCGATCCGTTTTGTCATTATTGCTTCATTGACAGATTGATCAGAACGACCGATAAAATAGCGATAAAGATCTACATCCAAATAATACATTTTTTTCACATAGGGAAGAGGATGGTAGGCATAAATATTATCCACATAAAAGGTATGCTCCGGAAGCTTCAGCCCGCAATCCCGCAATAGCTTAGTACGGTAGATAATGGAATGCATCAACAGGTTCTGGCTCATGCGGAAATGTTTGATATCGTTCCAGCCGATGATACGTCCCCGGGGGATTGCTCCCAGATATGACATTACTTTATGTTTGTGGACGGAAGGCTTTTCATAGACATAATTGCTGATCAGCATGTCTAATACTACTCCATCCGAAAGCATTTGCTGTAAAAGCTCTAATACCTGTTCCAGGCTATAAGTATCCAGCCAGTCATCGCTGTCCAAAACTTTAAAATACAGGCCGGTGGCATTTTCAAGACCGGTGTTTACTGCAGCTCCATGCCCGCCATTTTCTTGATGAATTGCACGGACAATATCGGGATAGCGTTTTTCATAATCTCTGGCGATATCCAGGGTATTATCTGCAGAGCCGTCATCTATGATTAAAATCTCAATATCATCGCCTCCCATTAGAGCGGTGTCAATAGCATGCGCCATATATTCAGCGGAGTTATAGCACGGAATTGTAATTGTAAGAAGCTTCATATGTTAATCCTCTCTTTGAACGTATTTATAACCTATATATGGAAAATTATTCATATAAGTATATTATAATATGAAATAAGCAGAGATAAAAGAAAATTTTTATTAACTTTTCCTTACTTTGTAAAGTGGATACAAAGAATATATTTTGATCATAGGATGGCAGTGATTTTATTTGAAAGAAATGGTATGATAAAAGATAAGTATATGAATGAAACAGAGAGGAGAAAGTATAATGGCGGAAGAGCAGCAATTGATCAGGATGGCGATCGAGGCAAGAAAAAAGTCTTATTCTCCATATTCCCATTTTAAAGTAGGGGCCTGTCTCGAGACTTGGGGCGGCAAGTTCTATACAGGCTGCAATATAGAGAATGCAGGATATACGGCTACAAATTGCGCAGAGCGTACGGCTTTTTTCCAGGCGGTAAGCGAAGGAGAGTACAATTTCCGGCGGATTGCAATTGTGGGAGGCGGAGAGAAAGGGATCACAGAGGCCTGTCCTCCCTGTGGGGTGTGCCTGCAGGTAATGATGGAATTTTGCGACAGAGATGTATTCCAGGTTATACTGGCCAAATCTCCCGAAGAATATGAAGTCGTATTATTAAAGGACTTGCTTCCCAGAGGTTTTGGACCAGGTCAGTTAAAGAGATAGGCGGAGGATTTTTATGAGAATGTATGATGTCATTGATAAAAAGAAAAAGGGCAGTAAATTAACGGGAGAAGAGATCCGTTTTGCTGTGGAGGGGTATGTAAAAAAAGAAATTCCAGATTACCAGATGGCGGCGCTCTTAATGGCAATTTATTATCAGGGGATGGATGATGAGGAATTGTTAGAGCTGACCAATTGTATGGCTGAATCAGGTGACAGAGTTGATCTGTCTGGGATTCAGGGGATTAAGGTGGATAAGCACAGTACCGGCGGCGTGGGGGATAAGACTACGTTGGCAGTAGCTCCTCTGGTAGCCGCCTGTGGAGGCAAGGTTGCAAAAATGAGCGGAAGGGGACTGGGATTTACCGGGGGTACAGTAGACAAGCTGGAATCGATTCCCGGGATGGAACTGGGACTTTCCCAGGACAAGTTTTTCCGCATTGTGAATGAGACCGGGCTTTCTATTATCAGCCAATCTGCAGAAATTGCTCCCGCTGATAAAAAGCTGTACGCCCTTCGGGACGTAACGGCAACCGTGGACAGTATTCCCCTGATTGCAGCTTCCGTTATGAGCAAAAAGCTGGCTGCCGGCAGCGATAAAATTATTTTGGATGTGACAGTGGGAAGCGGGGCTTTTATGAAGACCCGGGAAGACGCCATTCAGTTGGCACAAAAGATGGTGGCTATTGGCGAAGGAGCCGGTCGGCAGACGGTAGCTTTTCTTACAAATATGGACGTTCCTCTGGGTGTGGCGGTAGGAAATGATATTGAGGTAATCGAAGCTATTCATACATTGCAGGGGAAAGGGCCAGAGGATTTTCAGGAAATCTGCCTGTTATTTGCTTCCCATATGCTGTATATGGGAGGAAGGGGATCTTTAGAGGAGTGTAAGGCACAGGCGAGGGAGGCGATGGAAAATGGCAGGGCATTGGAGAAGCTGGTCCAAATGGTAGATAATCAAGGCGGAGACAGCAGTTATATCACATCGCCAGAGAAATTTAGCCCCGCTCCTTTCCAGCAGGAGATTACTGCATGGGAGGATGGATATATTACAGGCATGGATACAGAACGCTGTGGAAGGGCAGCAGTTATTCTGGGGGCGGGAAGAGAGACGAAAGACAGCAGGATCGATGCGGCGGCGGGTATTCGTTTCTGGCATAAAACAGGGGATTCTGTAAAAACAGGAGATCCTGTTGCTACATTGTATGCCTCCGATAAAAAGAAATTGGAGGAGGGAACGGAATATCTTAAAAAGGCCTATACCTTTGGAAAGGAAAGAGTTGAACCTATGCCTTCTGTCCTTGCTTTTGTATCCAAAGATGGTGTTGTAGACATGGGAACTAATCTACAATAGTGCATTGGGGAAGAAGGAGCCGAAGTCGTGAGATCTGGCTTTTAGGGATGGAAGTGTCTGTGAGTACCAATGTGCGCAGGCTTTTTATGTTATTCAAGCCGGTGATATCCTTTAACATTGGATTGGAAGAAAGGTCCAGATATTCCAGCTGTTCCAGATGGGAAAGAGGAGAGATATCGGTAATTTGGTTCTGGCATAATATCAGATATTGCAGTTTGGGCAGAAGAGATATTTCCTCCAGATCGGTTAATTGATTTTCATTAAGATATAATTCTTTTAGGCTGGAATAAACAGAGATTCCCTGAACACGGGAAAGCTGATTTTGCCCTGCATACAGGCAGGTGACAGAATCCGGCTCCCGGGGAAGGGCAGAGGGGGAGGAGAGCGAGGACAGATTCTTCCGCTGTATATCCCATTCTTTTTCCTGAGCTTTCTCGAAAGACAGGGAAGAGGAAAGAGGCGGAGATGGCAGCTTTTTACCGGAATCCCCCGGGTGAAGAAACTGGTAAAAGAAAATAAGAAAAGTACATCCGGCAATAATCAGTACGGACCACAGGAAAATAAAAAACAGATGCTGCTGGATCAGAGGAAAAAGCTTGCCTGGCAGCAGCTTTGGACGAGGATGTTTAACCAATGATTTTGGAGAAAATGCTTTTTTGCAATATGTCTCTATGGAAGTGTTTTTTCTTAGAAGATATTCCATAGGAATGGTTTCTACCTGAAAGAAAGGATGTATGGGATCGCAAAATTGGATCCTTTGTTCTCCTTCTAAGACTTCATGATCCTGAGAGAGAAGAAGCAACTGATCCTCCAGAAGTGATAAGGGAGAAGAAAGACAAGGATCAGAAAAGATATTTTGGGAATCAGAATCCAGATGGATTCCCTGTTGGAGAAGATACAGAAGGTTTTCCGGAATATGGGAAGGGGCAGCTTCTTCCAGGGAGCGTCCATCATTTAATAGCAAGAATAAGAGCTTGCATATGGCAAATACCATTTGTTTGGGAATATCGTGGAGAGAGGGAGAAAAATAACCTGGGGTATATGAGGAAAAGTTACAAGTAAAGAGAGACAGGTCACCCAGGCAGAATTCTCCTGTGTTGCTGTAGTATATATTGCGGGGACTGATATCAATGGCATAATATTGGTTGCTGAGAAGATATGAGACGCCGCGGCATAGATGTATCCCTAATGTGATAATTTCCTGGAACGACATTCCCGGTCCAAGTAATATTTCCTGTAATGTAGTATAGGATGGATAAAATACATAGTTATTTTGCTTTTTTTGAATATGCTCCTGGGGAAGGCAGAGATAACTGTCCTTAAAATTGGACAATATGGAATAAATTTTTTTGTGAAACCAGCGCTCGGGAATAATTTTTACGATTTTCCTTTTTGTACCGTCTGGAGATAACAAAAGATATATCTGGGCGTATTTTGACAAAGAGATACAAGACTGGATATTCCAGGCCGCATATATCCCAGGGAGATATAAGGAAGATTTGTTTGTATGGAATATAGGATTCATCGCAGCTTCTCCTTTTTATTATGGGACTTTAATAGTACAGGATGCAGACAGTGTTCGGTTTTGCCAGCGCAATGTGCAGATGATCAGGGCAATCCCAGGTTTTTTTGCTTTACAGTAGCCGGAAGAGACGGATACAACAGAAGGATCTGTAGATTTCCATTGATAAGAAAAGGAATTTCTCCTGGTAGAAGAAGGAGTTAGCCTGGCAGTAAGCCGATGGCTTTTTCCTTTGAGAAGGGTAATAAAATATTGCGACAGCCGGAGAGAAGCCTCTCCCTTTTTCTTTTTGTTCTTACTTAATTTGCTGTTGGGCTTTGAAGAGCTTTTTGTTTTTGCCTGCTGAGTAGGCTTTGAAGGTTTTTTTGTTTTTGTTTGTTGAGTGGGCTTTGAAGTGCCTTTTGTTTTTGTTTGTTGAGTGGGCTTTGAAGGTTTTTTTGTTTTTGTTTGTTGAGTGGGTTTTGAAGGTTTCTTTGTTTTTGTTTGTTGAGTGGGCTTTGAAGGTTTCTTTGTTTTTGTCTGTTGAGTGGATTTTGAAGGGCTTTTTACTTTTGCCGCAGTATCAATAATCTGGATATAATAGGGCAGGGACTGTTCCTGCAAATTGGTGAGAGAAAAAAGATAAGACTGTCCTTTCTTTAACAAATAAGAAATGGTTAAAGATCTGCCAGATTTAGATAACATATAGGTATCTGGAGAAATAGAGTCTCCTCCTTCAGAGTATAACTGAAAAGAAAAGGAGGGGGTATAGTCTGCTTCAATCAGGATCTTTGTCTTGCCGGAGAGGCCAAAAAATTCATAATAATGGGTAACGTCCCTGTCAATATCACTGGAATAAGAGCCCTCTGACAGAGAGTAGCAATTCCAGGGGGAGGTATTTTCCTGATACATTTCTTCTGGCCGGGCGGCATATGCGGGGACAGAAGGGGACAGGGAAAAGACTGCTAAGGATAGGAGCCATAGGTATCCTATAGAGAAATGAAGGTTCATAATAATCCTTTCCGCACTTTCAAAGCCAAGGTCATTGTAACCTGTGAGCTTTGAAAAAGCTATGCGGAAAAGTCACAAAAAACAAAGGTTAAATTAGAACAATTTAACAAAAATCATATAAGGCAGCAGATGAAAAATTAGTCATAAATATAGCTGATAAAAATATCATCTGCCGCTTTAAAGTAATTTTCGGCATTGGAAAGGGACATGGTGGTCTTGTTCCCAGTGGCAGGATTCAGCCATGTGACAGAGCTTTCCGTATATCCAGTGATTAATACAGCCTGGTTGTTATCTGTCATGGCGATCACAGGATTTTCCTTACTGACAAAGTATAGGATCTCATCTACAGTACAGCCGGTTAGATTGACAGGCGTATTCAAATATTTTCCCAGGATATTCATTACTGAATTGCCTTTAAGCTGGGTGGCCGGTACAGTGACCTGGGCAGTCTGGAGGAGCATATGGATACAGGCTTTCACACTGGAGACCTCTCCACCGGCGGTCGTAGTATGGAAGCCGGATATCTGTTTGCTATAGAATTTGCCGCCCCGCTCCCATATAACATTAGAATTGCTGTCTGTCACAACCCCCATCTGTTCGTCTGCCAGCTGTATAGCTTCGCCCGCATTGTCCAGGGAATCTGTTATTTCACCGAAGGCATGTACATAATATCGGACACTTTCATTTTTCTTCGGAGACAAATGAAGAGTAGTATTGTCTGTTATCATAACATATTTTGTAGATTCGACAACAGGCAGACGTTTCATGATAAAACCGGCAGGAAGGGAAATATACTTTTCTGTTAAAGCTTTTTCCGTTACCCGGGTAGTAATATCAATGGATTTCTTCTTAGTATTTTTCTGATTCTGCACACTGTCCTCAGAGGCCTTGTAGAAATGTCCGTTTACTTTCTTCAGACGTTTCAGGCGGATCACATTTTCCTCCACTGTCACATCGGATATATATTTCTCCTGATATTCTTTTAATATATTTCCCTGGCAGTCGGAAATAATCATTTTGTAAACGGGAGAAATCCGTTTTCCATCCGTAGATTCATAAATATCGGCGTTACGCACATAACCGTACACCACATTGTCATCAATCGTACCCAGTACCCGGATACTTTGGTTTTTCTCAGCCTGAATAGTGATACTCAGTTCAGATTCCAGATCGAGGATTGTGATCTGAGAGGCAGGAGAAGAGCCCCTGGCATCTGACCAGACAAAGCATTTTGCTTCTTCCAGCATGGCAAAATTATCCTCCGATGCATTTTTTGTCAATATGGTATATTGGCGCGAAGTAATATTATAGGCGTAGACCATATCATTTAGGGAGAAATAAAATACATTCTTTTTATTTACGTAGCAAAATTCTCCAAAATCCTCTTTTAACTGTTGGTAAGTGGTAGTAAGAGGGATATATACCCGCTCTAAAATCTGGCGTTTCTGAGGATCATAATTATACAGGAGGATTCCTACTCTTCCTTCATAATCGCCGCTGTTCATATAACCATATACTACAAAACTGAGATTGCCGCTGTCATCAATGTTCAGGATACGGATATCATGCTGGTCGTAATAGCTGCGAAGGAAATCATTTTCTTTCTGTTCAAAAGTAAATACCTGATTTAGCTGGTTGGTTTCCAGGTCATAATACCAAAGGGAGCCATTGCGTACAAAGGCCATTTTTTGTTCAGAATCACTGGAAGTGATATTCAGGTCCGTCCGGTTCGTAATACCAATCTTAAATTCACTTTTTGTCAGGGAGGTCAGCTCCGGGTCAAAGAGCGCTTCCATGGTTCTGCGGAAATACAGCAGATAGATCCGGTCGAAGGTATAACGGACGCGGTAAAATTCTTTAATTTGATAGGTTTCCTTTCCTGAGGGCGTCTGGGCCGTGACAAAATAAACTTGTTCCACAGCAGCTGTTTCAATATTCAGTTCTTTAATTGTAGGAACACAATTAGTAATCTGTTCCGGATGCAGATTGCCCCAGGCGACCAGCTTACGGCTGGAATTGATGGTGACCTCAGCCAGAGTATTGTCCCGTGAGGAATGGGTCTCCAGATAAGGTTCGATATCCATAGTCTTCCCCTTATCAAAGGTAGCATCGTGAAAATCATGGACAAAGTTCAGCTTCTCGTCAAGATAGAAATCACTGTCGTAATATTTGATCCGGGTATAAAAATAAATTTTCTTACTATAACTCGTAGTTAAAGTGATCTGAAGCCCATATTCTGTACCGGTATCCATCGGCGCATCCAGGCGGATCCGTACAGTCTTGTAGGAATCTTCCTGGGTGAAGGCAGTCAGGGAATCGGAAGAGATCGTTTTTTTATTCGGGATATCCTGAAGCTCATAATCTAATTTTTTGATCTCCAGTTCATTTTCTGCAATCTGGGCAGTAAAGGCTTTGCTGGTATCCAGGGGTGTGATCGATTCCCGCAGCTGCGCGCTGTCCTGTTGGCTGCTGTAACCGTGCAGGGTATTTACCTGGTGCTTGTCCAGCTGGAGATATACGATGGGGAAGGTGGACGCCTGCAGGCTGGTAGCAGTTGTCTTTCCCACACTGATGTCCGGTATATTTTTACTGAAAAAAAACATAGAAACGCCAAATATAATACAAAGGCCGACAAATTTATAAAAATGTTTCAAAACGAACCTCCAAAATTCTCCCCGACCGATAGAAGGGTCTGTCAAAGTGTGATGTTTCATTCCTTTTAGTATAGATTGTTCTTCCGCAAAAGGCAAGACGCAGGCAGGCACAATTTCTTAAAATTTACATAAGATAGGGATAACAGAGCAGGAAGGGAAAAAGAAAATGAAAGAAGCTTTATATGATCCCCAGACAGATGATATGACATTTCCGTTAGAATTGGCGCAGATCAGTGAGAATGAAAAAGAAAAGGACATTAATTACCTGTATCCTTTAGAGGTGGCGGGGCTGCAGAATATGGTGTCCCAGGTATGCGATCAGATGGAGTATGAGGGAAGCATGATGTATGACTGCTATCCGGATAAGGTTACTGTGGAACGGATGGCGCGATCGATCTGCTGTGAAAACAATAAGAGAGAAGACTGCTGCGACAATGAGAAATGGGTGCAGCCATTGGTAGAGGTAATGCTGTGTCATGAAATGAGTAACCGGAGATGGCGGAGAAGATGCCGTCAGGAAAGAATGGGATAGCCGGGGCTTTCTTTTCAAAAATCATAGTCAATGCAGGGCAATCCTAGATAGATATGGCTGCAGCCTCCTTTCTTATCCCAAGTAAATACTACTTGAAGATTGGCGTTATTTTGGGAAAGGGGAGTAATACCAAGCTGTTGTTCCAGCAAAGGGCTGTAGCAGTAGAAATCGGAATATCCCCTTTCTCTGTGGGAGGAAAGGAGTTGAAAGGAACTGTCAAGGCGGGAGCACAGAGACTGGCAGAAGGCCTGGGCAGTATCCGGCGTAAGGGAAACTCTGTCCGCTAAATCTAGTTCCAGGGTCTGGCTAGTCTTAAAAGCAGGGACAGCGATAGGTTCTGCATCATCCAGCGTCACTGTATCCTGGAAGGCGGGAACGGAGCGGCGTCCTGAAAGCAGCTGGCCCAGCGCTGAGGACTGGAGCAGGGCGGCGCCCCAGCAGGTGACAGCCAGAACGATCGCCAGTAAAATAGGGACTTTATGATCAACAGGAAAAATTTTCTTTTTCATAATCAAAACCTCCTTTTTATATAAGGGTTCTGTTATTAATTTTTCCGTTTTTCATAAAAATATACTTTTTTTAATTTGTCTTTTTATTCCATAAAAATTTTTAAGAAAGTAGTTGTTGATAAATCTCTCTTTTAGAAACACCTCTGTCGGCGGCTACTTTTTTCATGGCTTCTTTTTTGGAAAGCCCCTGGTCCAGATAAAGCTGCATATGTTGGTCCAGTTCCATGTTCTGCCATGCTGCCTGGGCTTGCTCTTCCAATTGCCGGCGGGGCAGCCCTTCAATTACTAAAACATATTCTCCTCTGGGAGGAATTTCCTCGCATTGCTGTACAGCCTGGGACAGGGTGGTCAGTTCTATCGTTTCATGGATTTTGGTAAGCTCCCGGCACAGAGTAAGGCGTCGGTCTCCTAAAGTTTTAAGCAGCTCTTGTAATGTAGAAGGCAGATGGTGAGGAGATTCATACAGGAGTATAGTTCTTGTCTCAGTTTTTAAAGCTTCTAAAATTTTTCTGCGTTCTTTTTTGTCCCAGGGAAGAAAAGCCTCAAAGGCAAAACGGCGTGTGGCGAGGCCGGAAAGAGTCAGCGCAGTAATGCATGCGCAGGCTCCTGGCAGAGAAGTCACGGTAATTCCGGCCTCATACGCCTGGCGCACCAGTTCTTCTCCAGGATCGGAGATGCCTGGCGTTCCGGCATCGGTTACCAAGGCGATGCGGAGGCCTTCTGACAGCTTGTCTACAAGCCAGGCGGCTTTATCTATTTTATTGTACTCATGGTAACTGGTCATAGGGGTCTTAATATCAAAATGGTTCAGGAGTTTGATCGTATTGCGAGTGTCTTCTGCAGCGATCAGATCTACCTCTTTCAATGTGCGGAGTACCCGCAAGGTAATATCTTCCAGATTGCCAATAGGAGTTGCACAAAGGTATAAGATTCCAGGCATGATCAATCTACCTCCTTCTTTCTTTGACTGTAAATCTGTTGGATTTCTTCACTGTATCTTCCTGGAGCCTGGTAAATGATCAGGGGAGCTTCTACAGTAAGCTGAGGATTGCCTCCCCGGACGGCTTCTACTAATATCATATTGGGATTCCTTCCCTCGTAAGGCTGTACCAGGCGCATCCGTTTGGGTTCCAGCCGGTATTTTGTCAGAGTGGAAAAAATCTCTACGAGGCGGAAAGGACGGTGGACCATGAAAAAATGGCCTCCCGGGCGAAGAAGAACAGAGCTTTCCCGGACCAGGTCTTCCAGGGTGCAAAGAATCTCATGGCGGGCAATCGCTTTAGGAAGAGCGGGATTCTTTAAACCGTGCTGATCATTCATATAAGGCGGGTTGGAGGTGATAATGTCAAAAGAAGAAAGAGGGAACAGGGAGGAAGCCGATTTAATGTCTCCTGTATGAATCTGGATTTTCTGCTCCAGGTGGTTAAGGAGGACGCTGCGCCTTGCCATATCTGCGCTGTCCTCCTGGATCTCCAGGGCGTCCAGCCTGCCGGCCTGGGTTCTGGCCGCCAAAAGAATAGGGATAATGCCAGTGCCGGTTCCCATATCCAAGATCCGGCTTCCTGCCTTACATTTCACAAAAGCAGAGAGAAGAACGGCATCCATGCCAAAGCAGAACTTCTCAGGATTCTGAATAATATGATAATCATTGATCTGTAGGTCGTCCAGCCGTTCTCCCGGCTGCAAAAAAGAAACAGAGGGCATAGTGAACTCCTGTACCGTTGCAAATATTATCTGTCATACCGGCGGTCCCGGTGAGAATTGTTTTTGTAGCTTCGTCTCTTCTCCCCGCCCTTTCCATCTTCATGGTAATTGGCATTAGTCCTGGGTTTAGAATGGCTGCGTTGGGAATTATAGCTATAATCCTGGTTACGGCTGCCATCGTACGGCTTGCGGCCGTTTTTGCCGTAATGATTGTACTGTCCATGGCGGTCCCGGGATTTCTTTGTTTTAGTCCCTGCGTTCTCCTCCGCCAGATCTTCCCGGTCTGCTTCTTCCAGCCTGGCCAGGGCCTTCAGTTCAGCTTCGTCAATCTCCTCATCCGGAAGGGGAGAGGCGACAGGGGCGCCCTTGGGGCGTTTCTTTGCATCGAAAGACAGAGCATCGACAGGATACTCCCGGATCTCTTTGTCATCGTTTGATTTTGTTATAATAACTTTTACCAGCTGTTTTAATACGCTGATACTCTGTACTTCCCCTCTGTGTCCCTCGGGAGTAGTAACCTGGGTGCCAATGGCAGGAAGGCGGCTGTTCAGATATTCATACGCTTCCTGTTCGTTTTTCAGGCAGCACATCAATCTGCCGCATACGCCGGATATTTTGGAGGGGTTCAGGGACAAATTCTGCTCCTTGGCCATTTTAATGGATACAGGGATAAACTCTGACAGATAGCTGTGGCAGCACAGGGGGCGTCCACAGATAGCGATTCCTCCGATCAGCTTTGTTTCGTCCCGGACGCCAATCTGGCGAAGTTCAATACGGGTCCGGAAGACGGCGGCCAGATCCTTTACCAGCTCGCGGAAGTCAATGCGGCCATCAGCGGTAAAATAAAATAATAGTTTATTTCTGTCAAAGGTATACTCGGAGTCGATCAGTTTCATTTCCAGTCCGTGCTGGGCGATCTTGTCCAGGCAGATCTGGAACGCTTCCTTTTCTTTAACCTTATTTTCTGCATAGATAGCATCGTCCTCAGAAGTGGCCAGGCGAATGATCGGTTTTAGAGGAGTAACGATCTTCTCCTCTGCCATATCTGTGGGAGCGAGTATAACATTTCCGTATTCTATGCCCCGGGCGGTCTCTACAATGACATGGTCTCCCTTATTGACAGGAAGACCAATGGGGTCAAAGTAATATAATTTTCCGGATTTTCGGAATTTAACGCCTATTATAACCATAACTATTTATCCTCTCTATTATTCTACCTGATCCCTGGGGACCAGATATTAATGCGGTATCTTTATTATTTCACATTCTGCCAGATATCTTTCCTTCCGGCGCTGGATAGATCAGCCGCATTTTATTGTAAATATCATCAATTCTATGGCTACATCAAAGTTTACATTAGCAGCAAGGCGGATCTTTACCTTATTGATCGCCTGAATGATATTTTCTACATCTTCATATGTTCTGACACTGGCTTGCCGGGAAATGGCATTATATTCATCCTGGTATAAAAGAAGATTGTTATCCTTGGTGATCTTAAACATCAGGACATCCCGATACCAAAGCAGCATCAGATCCAGATAATCATTGATCAGGCCTTTATTCTGAGAAAAGCCGCGGATAGTTTCCAGGATTTCCGTCAATTCCATCGAGTCAATATTTCGCAATAACCGAAGCACCTGCGACTTCATTTCCTGGAAATCATCAGAAGCAGCGAACCGGATCGCCTGCCCCATGTTACCCTGGCAGAAGCCGGCAGCGATCTGAGCCTGTTCCTTTTCCATAGAAAGCTTTTTCATTAAGTAATCGGCAATCTGTTCCTTGTTGACCGGCTTTGTGTTTAAAATAACACAGCGGGACTGGATCGTAGGAAGCAGGCCGCTGATATTGTCTGTGATCAGTAAGATCACGGCATAAGAGGGTGGTTCTTCTATGGTCTTGAGAAGGGCATTTTGAGCCTGCTCTGTCATTTTATGGGCTTCCGGAATAATATATACTTTATGCGTGCTGCTGTAAGGTTTAATCCCAATGTCATTATTGACCTGATCCCGGATATCATCCACGAGAATGCTAAGTTTTTCATGGGTCACATGGCGGATGTCCGGATGGTTTCCAGATTCCGCCTGGATACAGGACTTGCAGATACCGCAGGCATAGGGGGAGGAGCTGTCTTCGCAGAGAAGAGCCTTGGAAAAAGCATCTGCCAGCATTTTTTTGCCGGAACCAGCCTCTCCGTGTAAAATATAAGCATGAGATATCCGTTTTGTCTCAATTGCAGTGAGAAAATGTTCTTTTATTTGCGTTTGTCCAATGATTTCTTTAAAATCTGCCATAACTGTCTCCAATCTTCTATAACGGCTTCCAGGTATCAGGTAAAAATATCCAGTAAAAGACCCTGGATCTCTCCTATCTTATTGAGGATTGCAATGTGATCCTTTTCATCTTTCATCAATTCTTCTGCCAGTTCATCTAAGGTCTGATTTACAAGTTTGATCATGCCGTATACCCGATGACGTCCTTTTTTATCCAGAAAATTCTCCCGGCTGAACTGATGGGAGTGAGTAACGATTTCATTCATAAAATCTTTAATCAGCCGGCGGTAGAGCTTCATGTCCCTTATGTCCATCTTTCGGGACAGCTTATCGCCCTGGCGGGTGATCTCTTCCATCATATTCGACAGACAGGCCTGCAGTTCCTGTTCCTCAATGCTGCTCAGCAAAGTAAAACGAAAGGTATCGTCGCCGGAGGCAGTCTGCGGGTGGGAATCTACCTGGGTAAGCTGTTGAAGTTGATTTATTTTTAATTCCATAGGCATTCTCCTATACAAAGTAGTGGCATACCTTTGACCAGATCTCCTCCGCAATGGCCGCCGCATCTTGATTACCATTTATAATAATAATATTTTGCTGCTCTTTCAGCTGTTCTATCAAATCAAAATAGCGCTGTCGCACCTGGGTCAGCTGGCTTTTCGTTTCATATCGGTCCATGTGGAACCTTCCCCTGCCGATCCGTTCCAATGCAGTCTCTGGATCCACATCAATAAAAAGATGGCAGTCCGGCTTATGAATCCGTAGAGCCTGCAAATTCAGGGACATAACCCAGTCCAGAGGGAGACTGACTCCCTGATAGGCATAGGTCGACAGAACATAACGGTCAGAAAGGACGGCAATTCCCTGTTCTAATTGGCGGCAAAGCCCATCTGTGGTATTGTTCAGATGATCCAGGCGGTCTGCAGCAAAGAGAGCAGCCATGGCCGCCTCATCCATAGGCAGCCGATTGGACAGGACCTGGCGGATCAGGGAACCTATCGGTCCATCTGTAGGTTCTCTGGTCACAAGGCAGGGAATCTGCTGCTGTTGGATACGGTCCTGCAACAGAGAGATCTGTGTAGTTTTGCCGCTTCCGTCAATTCCTTCAAAAACGATAAACCGTCCCTTTTGTGAATTCATTCCCATCCTCCGTTTGCCAATTGGTTAGTTATAATCTATCATACCCTTTTTTGATAGTATTTGCAAGCATTCTCGTCTGTTGGATCAAATTGGATCAAATTCCCCTCTAAAAAACGCAGTGGAAAATTCCCCCGGAAGGATTGTCAATCAATCTGCCAGCTGTTATAATAGATACCAGAGTATAGATGCGATGCGTTATAAGGGAACAGAAGAGGGAGAAAAGCATGGCAGAAAAGAACGAAAGGATGCTGGATAAAGCTCTGGCGGAAGCAATGATCCGTAAGTCTTCCGAGTATTTGGATTTTAACCGGAATGTGCGAGAGTCTGCGAGAGTCTTAGAGGATTCTCTGTCTGCATTTATTACGAAAGGCGGCGAAGATTTAAGTACCAATCGACTGCTGAATCAGACAAAGGACGTTATCGCACTGAGCAATAATCCGTTACATACCTTCCATATGTTACAAAATATCCGTCACTACGATGATGCTACTTTTATCCATTGCCTGAATGTGGCGATTATCTGCCATTCTTTTGGGAAATGGCTGAAATTGCCTGGGAAGGACCTGGATGTCCTGACGCTGGCAGGGATTCTGCATGATGTGGGAAAAATGTGGATTCCAGAGGAGATTATTAAGAAGCCTGGCAGTCTTACCGATGAAGAGTATTCTGTGATCAAGATGCATCCTACAAGAGGCTATCACATCCTGGAGCCAATGCAGGTGGATGTACGGATCAAAAATGTAGCCCTCATGCATCATGAGAGAAAGGATGGCTCCGGATATCCTTCCGGGCTGCGGGGGGATGAAATTGACGAATTTGCCAGGATCGTTGCCATCATAGACAATTACGATGCCATGACTTCAGCCAGGATATACAGGGGGGCGCTGTGTCCTTTTGAGGTGATCGAAGTGCTGGAGGAAGAAGGCGATACAAAGTTTGATACAAAATATATGAGCGCTTTTCTTACCTGGGTGACAGAATCCTATGTGGGCAGCAATGTAATCCTGTCTGATGGAAGAAAAGGGCGGATCATCCGCAACAATAGCTGCAAGTCGCTGCCTGTAGTGGAGACAGAGGATGGGGAGGTTGATCTGTCCAAAGAAAAGGATCTGCTGATAAAAAGTATTCCAGACTGTTAAGGCTGCAGAAAGGAGTTATTCGTTGAGATTTTGGGCTGAAGAGGATAAGGTTAAGGTGACCGGAAGGACGATATATCGGGATAATGTGCGTTATCTGGGTTATTCTGCCAGTTCGGTGGCCTTTTGTTTTACCGGGAAAAAGGCTTCTGTCCGCTTACTGTCTGATACGAGGGGGCGTTCCCCGGAGAGCCATGCATGGGTGGCCGTATACCTAAATACAGATCCAGAGCCGATCCGGCGCCTGGAACTGACCCGGGAGCATCAGACCTTTGTAATTTATGAAGGAGAAGAGGAAGCTACGGTAACTCTTACGATAATGAAATATTCAGAACCAGAATATGGAATCTGCGGGATTGAAGAATTAGAGATCGACAGCGACTGTCTTCTTCCTCCGCCGGAGAAAAAGGAACGGAAGCTCCAGATCATAGGAGATTCTATAACTTGTGGTTATGGCATTGAAGGGTCTGTGGAGGTGTTGGAATTCACCACGGCGCAGGAGAATCCTGCAAAAGCGTATTCTGTCCTGGCAGCAAAGGCGTTGGATGCAGACCTGGAGATTGTAGCGTGGAATGGAAAAGGCGTGGTATCCGCCTATATTGGCGAAGATGTTCAGGAACCCGACCAAAGCTGGCTGGTTCCCATGTTATATCAATATACCGATGCGGGATGTAGCAGGGAATATTTCCGGGAGCCGGAAGAGCAATGGGAAAAATGGGATTTTCAGCGTTTTGTGCCGGATCTGGTCATCGTATTTCTGGGAACTAACGATGCCAGCTATACCAGACAGATCCCTGAACGGAACAGAGAATTCTGCGATGCCTACCAGGAGCTTCTCAGCCGCATTCAGGACAATTATCCAAAGGCTGCTATTCTCTGTATGCTGGGGACGATGGATCAAAGATTATGTTCTACTGTAGAACAGGCAGTGGGAGAGTTCTCAAAGAAAAAGCCGGAGGCAAGGATATCCTACCTCCATCTGCCATTGCAGGCAGACGAGGATGGATTGGGAACTTTCTGGCACCCTACGCCTGCTACGCATCAAAAGGTAGCAGAGCTTGTAACTGCACGTGCCAGAGAGATGATGAATTGGGATTAACCGATCTTTAATTTAAATTTTTGTAATTCTTTTTCATTATCTACTGGGATTTTGGCCATCCTGGCACCCAGCCCGGCCATTTTTGTTTCAAAATTTTCATACCCTCGTTCGATATATTCGATAGAGTCCACAGTAGTATATCCATCTGCAACCATAGCCGCTACTACAAGGGCGGCGCCGGCGCGAAGGTCTGGAGCGGAAATGGCGGCGCCGGTAAATCCGGCTACGCCTTCTATGATCGCTACATTTCCTTCTACCTTAATATTAGCTCCCATACGCGCCAATTCATCTACATAGCGGAAGCGGTTTTCAAAGATGCTCTCCGTAACCGTACTGGTACCTTCTGATAAAGCCAGGAGAGTAGCGATCTGAGGCTGCATATCCGTGGGGAAGCCAGGATAGGGAAGGGTCTTGATCTGCGTATGGCCCAGACGTCCTGTTGCGCATACCCGGACAGCATCGTCAAATTCTTCTACAGTAGCCCCAATTTCAATTAATTTAACAGAAATTGCCTCTAAATGCTTGGGGATCACGTTGTTGATCAGTACATTCCCTCTGGTGGCTGCCGCGGCGATCATAAAAGTACCTGCTTCAATCTGGTCGGGAATGATCGCATATTCGCTGCCATGGAGGGTAGAAACCCCATTGATACGGATTTTATCGGTACCGGCGCCTTTGATGTCCGCCCCCATGCTGTTCAAAAAGTTGGCAACGTCTACGATATGAGGCTCTTTAGCCGCATTCTCGATAACGGTACGCCCTTCAGCCATACAGGAGGCCAGCATGATATTGATCGTAGCGCCCACAGAAACCATATCCAGATAAATATGGTTGCCGGTGAGCTGGTCCGAATACGTATCGATCATTCCGTATTCAATATTGACAGTAGCGCCCAGCGCCCGAAAGCCTTTGATATGCTGGTCAATAGGGCGGCTTCCGATGTCGCAGCCGCCGGGCAGCGCTACCGTTGCTTTTTTATATTTTCCCAGAAGCGCACCCAGCAGATAGTAGGATGCGCGTATCTTGCGGATCGAATCGTAATCAATGGTCAGGTCGGTGATCGTACTGCCATTGATCTGTACAGAATGAGGCCCCAGACGCTTTACGGTAGCACCGATGCTTTCAATGGCAGAAAGCATTACATTAATATCGCGCACATCGGGAAGGTTATCAATCGTCACAGTGTCATCTGTCATAATGGCCGCCGCCAGGATTCCCAAAGCAGCGTTCTTGGCACCACTGATCGTTACTTCACCATGAAGGGGCTCCCCCCCTTTTATTATATATTGATATTCCATATCACACCTCATCAAATCAAAGTCTTTATAATCATCTATATCAAGTATCATCTATTATCCAATACAGTCAAATGTATACCCGCAAGCATACATAAATATCATTATAACTGATTCGCCGGTTCTGTCAACTCTGTTTCCTGCGATTTTCAAAATATACAAAGGAATCAATAGCATCAAAAATATCCTGGAAGGTTTCCCTGGGCGCCGCATCAATATATTTTCGCAAAATCTCCTGTTCGGCCTCGCCATGGTATCTTCCATAAAAAATATCAAACAGATTGTGCCCCCGCACATATATTTTGATCAGCTCTATATTATCCTTTACGTCCTGCCTGGTACGGATGCGGATATTGTTATTGCGCATCATCCGTTTGGCGCTGGGCAGCTTATACAGATAATCCTTAAACTTTTTATATAAAATATTGTAAAACTCTTCCTCATTCCGGACTACTCCGATCTTGGCCATCACCCTGGGATCGAGAAAATAGTTTTCAAAGGAATAATATTTTAATATCAGTACGTTTTTGGGTTCTACCTTAGGAAGGTTCCCCACATCCTCCTTTGCCCGCTGTTCATAATAGTTGCACAGCTGCTTTGTCAGATGGCGGGGATTCTTGCCATCGCTGTCCCGTATCATCAAAAACTGGTCTTTCAGATACAGCTTATTAATATATTTCAGATTGGCATACGTTTTAATGTTGGTGCAGCTGTTCGTAGGGATAATAGTAATGCGCTGCAGCTTTCCGTCTTCATCGTATATTTCAGAATAATATTTTTCCAGCAGCATGGGCAGCCGGTTGCTGTCCTGCTTTCCTTCTACAATAAAGACAAAGCTTACATTCATCAGGTCATTGGCTGTATATCCCAGGTCATCCAAAATCTTGTCTACATTAGTATCCGGACGGACAATGGTATAGTAATCCTGGTCCAGGACCACTTCTTTAATCTGACGGGAAGAAAAATTAAAAATCAGATTAGGGGAGTGGGTTGTAAAAATAACCTGATTCTTTTTTGACAGCCGGTAGAGGATCTCGCTGGCCATTTTCTGCAGCTGCGGATGGAGGTAGATTTCCGGATCCTCCATAATAATAATACAGGGCAGGGTGTCTTTTTCATCGATATATGCTTCCAGCAGGGAAAGGGCATAGATACTTTTAATTCCTTCGCTGAGCATATTAATGGAGCCCACCGAGCCATCCCGGTCCTTGTTGTACACCTGAGTGTCGATGTGCAGCAGGTTATCCATGTCAAAATCCATAACGTAACGGATATCCTGGGAGGGGCTTCCGTTTCTGTGAAAGTAATGGTTTACCTTTTCTGCAAACTGGGTTACGTTGGTATGGAAAAGCTTATATTGCAAAAGCCGCGCCGTTTCAAAAAGCGTCAGCTCCTCCGGCGTTTTCTTGTTGATCACGCCAATACATTGAAAACATCGGTTACATTTTTTGGCAGGATCAAAGGTGCATTGGTTTTCCTTTAACAATTGAAAGGAGTCCTTATCATAAAAACTAAACACATCGTTTTGCAGAGCTTCCAGATTCCTGGTCTGGTCGATATGATATATCCGGGGGAAGATCTCCGGGATATAGGGATTATCCTTCTGGTGCCCATCGTTGTATCTTATTTCCAGGCTGGGATTCACATGGCAGGTAAAAGAAATTTCGTTGTTTTGATAAGAGGGAAGACGGTTTAGAAATTCTTCCTCCCATTTATTATAATCCCGCTGTCTGCTCACTTTTCCTTTTTTGTGGTAATAAATCAGATCCTCTGGCGTAAACTGAATAGAGAGAGTAATCTTAATGCTTTTATGGGGATCCAAAAATTCCTTTAGGCGGATGGGGTGTTTCCCCATAGCAAGCAGTATGGCATCCACCGCTGCTGTCTTTCCGGTGTTATTCTTGCCAACCAGGATCATAGCATTCTCTACATTTTCGATTTCCAGTTCCCGTATTGATTTGAAATTCTCAATCTTCAGATAACTGATCTTCATAAAATCCTCCCTCTTTATCCCATTGTATGAATCAGCGGTAAAAACGTGTCTCTATCCTTTTTTTCCGTAACGGCGTCTTTTCTTTTGATGATCCTTCTTGCGGACGGAATAGCCGAAATGGCCCAGTTCCCGTCCCAGGTCAAAGTATGAACCATGGGAATAGGCGATCAGATGGGAATCGTTCAGATGAAAGGTGTTCTTTTCATCCATATAGGATTCTTCCACATGGACGGCGCTCACCCTGGCCAAGAACATATGATGGGAACCCAGCTCCAGGACCTGCGTCACTTTACATTCTATATTCACCGGAGATTCACCGATCATCGGACATTTAACAGTGTCTGCCCGTTCCGGCGTGAGGCGGCAGTCTTTCCATTTGTTCTGAGTCCGTCCAGAGCGGACGCCGCAATAGTCCGCAATACGGGCCAGCCGGCGGGTTGTGAGATTTATCACAAATTCTTTGGATTCCCGGAGAAGCGGATAGGAGTGGCGTTCCGGACGCACGGAAATATAAACCATGGGGGGATTGGTGCAGACTGTGCCGACCCATGCTACGGTTAATATGTTAGAAACGCCGTCAATATCTCCGCAGCTTACCATGACAGCCGGAAGGGGATATAACATATTGCCGGGTTTAAAATTAACTTTTGACATAGAAATCTCCGTTTCATAATTGTTAAGTAGTATTGTCAGAATTATAGCATGATTTGTCAGGGGATTCAACGGAAACAGGCAGGCTGAAGTATTTTTTAACCTACGTCTACACAAAAATGAAAATCTATGATATATTTGTAGTAAGAGTTTATTTGCGCTTTGCAAACGAGGATAAAATATATGTAAAAGAAAGGAAGGGAGTAGATATGGGGAAATATCTGGAGTTTGAATCTATGTCGGAAGGGCTGGAAAGTAAGATCAGGCAGGATCTGAAATACAAAACCGGGAATTTTATATGGAAAATAAAGTTCAATGTCCCTTTAGATCCTAAGACTGTCAACAATATGAACCTATATGTGACCTCATTGAACCTTTCTCCTCTGAAGACCGTGATTCGTTACAACTCTCTGGAGAATGAGATTGAGGTTGAGCCCTTGGAGCCGTATGCTAAAAATGAATCTTACATTCTCAATATTACTACGAATGTAAAGTCCCTCAACGGCAAGCCGCTGAAACAGCCGCTGCAGGTTCAGTTCAAGATCGACTGACGGCCCCATATAGCTAACAGCTGCCAACAGTTATTAAATACAGATACATATAAAGCCCTGGCTGCTGCCAGGGCTTTTTCACAGATCATTTTTTCTTTTTAGGAACCTTTAGAAGCTTCTTTAGCCGGAAGGCCAATACCCGGTCGATATGGTCAATTGACTGGGGAGATACGGCAGACTCAAAATTTACAAATAAATAGCTGCCGTTGATATCAATCCCCTGGCTTAGGTAGGGCATGGAAATTACTTTTAGCTGGCCGCCCAGGGACATTTCACCGTCAGAACCGGACTTCTTAGGTTTATACACATCCAGCTGATGGATATAGGAATAAGCTCTGGAGAGTATCATCCTGCCATCGGAATGGAAGGCGATGCCCTGTACGGCGCGGGGAATGGTCAGGTGGTTTACGCTGACCAGGGAAACATTTCCGGAATCATCTTCGCTGATGCGATAGCTGTAAAGCGATCCATTTTTGTTCGCCTGATAGCTGCCGGCCCAGATCAGGTCATTATAATACGTAGCGAAGGATGCTTTCACCTTCAGCTTACAGCTTCTGGCAAAGGGGAGCTCTACGTAATCTGCCTTTTCTTTAGCCGCTTTGTCGATGGAAGAATAGGGGATGCTGCATAGCTTAGCGGCATAGGACACCCAGACATCCGAACCATCATAGCACATACCGCCGGCATGAGTCTGATTCTCTAATACAACTACAGTCTTTAATTTTTTCGTAGATTTGCTGAGGACATAGATTACAGAATTCTCCTCTTTATCCCGGTCATAAGCAGAGATCAGCATATATTTCCCGGCAAAACACATGGCCTGGGGACACATATTTGTGCAGGGGAAGCCTGCTACATTTGTAGAGGTCAGGCCTGGAATGATATAGGATTTGGCATAATTAGCAGCCTTAGTGGCAGCAGCCTGTTTCCATGCGGCAGATTTCTTTACCTTTGCCTTTGTTTTATACAAATAGGCGGCTGTCGTAGTTTTTTTGGTGGGGATGGGGGCTACCGTGATAATCCCGGGTTCTTCACTGACAAAGGTCTGCTCCAGGGTATTACGGTAAGAGTATACCTTATAAAAGTATTCCGTACCTATCTCCAGCTCTTCATATACAATGGAGGTATTAGCTTTGCCCTCCAGGGTATTGATCAGGGCAAAAGAACCATCTGCCTGTTGCTGATATACCTGATAGCCTGCGGCGCCGGTAACGGCAGGCCAGGAGAGGCGGAGCTTGCCATAGCCGGCCTTGGCCTTCACCGCCGGGCAAGCCGGCAGAGAAGAAGTTTTGACCACATTGGAATAGTCGCCTACATGGGCTTCCGTATCGGCATAGGCCCGGACCTTATAGCGATAATTTTTACCGGATGCCACCGTGTTATCTGTGTAAGTAACTTCCGTAGTACTGCCGATCAGAACAAACGCATCTGCATCAGGGTCTTTCCGGTAGATCAGATAGCCGGTTGCCGTATTTTGGACGTCCCATGCCAGGGAAATAGACTTGGAGCCATTGCCGGTAACAATAAGATTGGTCACGCCCAGAGGATTTGTTACGCAGCGCAGAGGCTCAGAGTAAGGTCCTGCAATCTGTTTTTGTTCCGAGTAGGCTACCACCATATAAGAATATACGGTACCGGGAGTCAGGTTGATATCGGAGAAGGAGGTAGCGGCAGTCGTTGTATAAAATACATATTCTCCATCATTGATAGAACGATATATATAATAACTTTGCGCATTCGTAACAGGATTCCAGGAAATATCAATCTGGCTGGTATTGGAGGAAAGGACCTGGAGGCCTGTTACCTGAGGAGGGCAGGTGCTGACAGAAAGATCATCTGAAAATTCTCCTGCATAATCCGGGGACAGGCAGTAACCGCGCACCCGGACCACATAATCCTGAAGAACCTCCAGGCCTTCCAGATTAAAGGAGGCGGCAGCCGTTTCACCGGCATAAATAAAGTCAGGGTCAGAAGCTTTCTTATAATAGATCTGATAGACAGCATCACCCTGAGCGGCCCAGGTCAGACCGAGGCTTGCCGTGTCGCTTGTGGCGCCCCAGGAAGCAACAGCCAGATTCGTTACCTTCGGGACTGGGGTAAAGGCAGTAACTGCAGAAGAATATTCATTATAAATCCTGCTGCCGTCATCCTGGGTCTGGTATCCTCTTATCTGGTAAGTATAGATTGCGCCAGGAGTCAAATCGGGTATAATAATAGAGGGGGTGGCTGTCTCATAGGAAGAGCTTGTCCCATTGCGGGTCAATACAACCTCATAGCCGCTGGCGCCTTCCAATGGCGTCCAGGCGATATTCATACTCTGTCCGTCTGGGCAGGAATAGGAGGCGTCCCCTATTACGCCGGGAAGCCAGGTATTTTCCCCAAGAGATACCAGGCGGAGCAGGTTTGAAAAATCGGGCAATGCGGCCGCCTGTGCATAGGCAGTAAAGGGTGAAGCAAGAATCAGGCATAGGCAGCAGCTTACAATAATAAGAAACGATATATGCGGTTTTTTATTCATAACAACAGATTCCCCCTTTGGCAAAATTTTCTAAATATTATAATACTATTGTTAGTTTGTGGCAAGAATGTGGCAGAGTAAGAGGTGGTATATGAAAAAATACAAAACAAAGAAAAAAAACTGGATAAAGGATATGCGGGTGCCGCAGAGGATGCTGCTGGTCTATCTGATCGGAGGGATCCTGCCCCTTCTTATCACCAGCATATATACCAATATGCAGACAAGAAGGATGATGGTAGATCTGACAGAGGAGACACAGCGGGAGGAGCTGTCCCTGATTGCGTCCTCCATCCAGGAATCCATAATGGTAGTAGGCAATGTGACACGCCTGCTCAGTGAGGACCGGCAGACATATCAGCTGGCAGAGACCACCTATAGCAATCAATTTGAATTTCTGAAGGATGTCACTAATTATACGGCAATACAGGATTATCTGAATTACTATCAACAGGATATCTCAGAGATAACCATTTATTTAGATAACCCCTCTGTAGAACATACGGTAATTGACAATGCGGATAATATTGCTTATCTGGGAGACTATATCATTACACAGGAATGGTACCAGAAGGCCAGCCAGCTGGAGGATCTGGTATATTGGCATTATCAGGAGGATGCCAATGGCTATCTTTCCCCCAGGGCCGCCCGCGTAGTCAGGGACAGCAATGGGGATGTGGCGGCCGTTATCGCTGTGACCATGCAATATTCCAGAGTGGCAGAGGCTATTAACGAGCGGGCTGTAGATACCTTTCTCTTCTATAATAATAGCAGCATGGTATATTCCAATCTGGAGACGGGGAAAGTCTATCCTTTTTTGTCAGAAAAATTGAGGGAAGAGGAGGAAAATGCCTATTCCCACAAGGTTCTGTCTGGCGTAGAGGAGTATCTGCTCACGTATCAGTCCATAAAACCACAAGATTCTGTTAATTATTATTCCCTGGTGAGTATCCAGAAATACCAGGAAATCATGTCCAACGTAAATAAGATCAATTTAAGGGCTTTTTTTCCGGAGATTCTGGGCATGATAATTTCTATTGTCCTGATATTTAGTTTTGCCGTACTATATGACCAGCGGATCAACCAGATGCGCCTGCAGATGCATCGGGTAGCGCAGGGGGAATATGACAAAGTAGTGCCGGTCGGAGGGAATGATGAGATTGGAGAGCTTTATCAGGAGCTGGAGCAGATGATGAAGGATATCCAGGCCCTGATGGCCCGGGTCGTAGAAGAACAGGTACAGAAGGAGAAGCTCCACACGCGGCAAAAGGAAGTGGAATTCAAAATGCTGGCCAGCCAGATCAATCCCCACTTTTTGTATAATACGCTGGAGACAATCCGCATGAATGCCGTGGTCAATCATCAGACAGAGATTGAGGAATTAGTAAAAATGCTGGCCAGGATCATGCGTTATAATATCCAGGTTACCGATCAGATGGTGACATTGAAGGCAGAGCTGAGAATGGTACAATATTATCTTAAGATTCAAAATTACCGATTCGGCGACCGGATCACATCTGAGATCCTGATAGAAGAAGGGGTGGATCAGGAAACTCTGGTAATGCCGCTGATCGTACAGCCGTTTGTAGAAAATGCATTTATTCATGGCCTGGAGCAGAAGGACAGTGATGGGAGATTAACAATCCACGTGGGCATGAAAGGGGATGTAGTGGAGATTATAATAGAAGACAACGGTGTGGGAATGGATTATTACACGTTGGGGCAGATAAGAAAATCTATGAGGGAAGACAGCGGAGATCAGATCCATATAGGGATCCGGAATGTGAACCAGCGTCTGCGGATTCAGTATGGGGAAGAGTATGGTGTAAAGATAGAGAGTAATCTGGGATGTGGGACCAGGATATTTATCACATTTCCCTACAATTCACAAAAAAATGCCTGAAAAATTAGTGAAAGAGTATAAAACCTATAATTTTATGGGTAAAAATGTCAAAAAATTTAGGTTTTTTTTCCAGGTTTTTTTGTTAAAATAGATAAGAACCCTATATGCAGGGAAATAGAACTTGAAAAAATTGAAAATTAGGAGGAAAAAAGGCAATGAGAAAATCTATGAAAAAAGCAATGGCAACGATTGCTGCTTTGACCCTGGCATTTTCATTTGCAGCAACGGCAATGCCCGATACGGCATCTGCGGTAGAGTGCAGCAAAGCGGGAAAGAAAGCTGGTAAAAAGGATTTTGATCCGGATGGAACGTATAATGCGTATTTTGTATTTCAGCAGACAGAAAGCTGGGTATTCCGTAACGCATGGTATGAGCCTACCCTGGGTAAGGACGGCAATCTGTTTAAGGGAGATGCCAGCTTTGATAAAATGCTGACAACTCTGGATGTTTCTGATGCAATTCCGGTAGGCGGCACCGTTGTAGATGCTGAGATCAAAGGAAACGGTACTTATACAGTTGGCGTAAATGATTTTGATACTACCAAGCTGGATCCGGATGCTGCAAATATTTCTCTTATCGGTTTTTCTACTGATATTCCGCATAGCGCATTAGATAATGGCCTCCAGATCACGGATGTAAAGCTGAGCATGGATGGTATTGAAAAATGGGCAGGAGAGCCTTTTGTTAATGTTGACGCACAGAACCTTGGGCTGTTAGAGATGGATGTAGTCAACACCTATCAGAAGGAGGGATATGAAACCCCCAGCGTAACACTTCCCCAGGGATCCATTGAGATTACCTTTACCGTATCCGGTTTCAACTATGATAATCCGGACGCAGTGGCAACAACAGACGAAACGACTACTAGCGATGGAGCAGATGACAGCACAGCGGCAGTAGATGAGGCTGCAACGAATGAAAGCTCAGGAGTGAGCGGCGGCGTAGTTGCTATCATTGTGATCGTAGTGATCGTAGTGATCGCAGGCGTAGTGATCGTGATCAGGAAGAAGAAAAACTGATAAAACACAAAGAAATATAGGGAAGGAGATGGGACTATCCGTTCCTGTCTCCTTTTTTATCCCAGAAAATCCGGAAAATGATTAAGTTATGATTTTTCTGTTGATAGAGAACTAACCGTCAAGAAATAAAAATAAATGTATTAAAAATCATGTATTTACGGTAGTTTTTTTCATTGGATTTCGGTATAATATTTTTATAAAGAATCTATTTTACCGTTCGGTTGTGATAAGGGATAGCAGCCGTAGCCAGGTAAAAAATAATAAAGTAGGAGGTAGTATATGAAAGAGGAAAGGACACAGACCAGGGGAGTTGCGGAGTATGTCTACTATCTGCAGAGAATTCTCATTGCAGCCAGTGTACTTGCTTTGTTCTTCCCATCAATGAATCCTGCCAGGATATGTAAATTAGTCAGTGATAATATCTCACTGTTTACCTCGGCAGTATCGTATCCTTCGCTGATCAGCGGAGTAGGTCGTGGATTCCGGAGCGGTTGGATCGAGGAATCCACATTTGTAGTACTTTATATTAGCGCTGTTATTGCTGTGATTGGTACTGCGCTGGTTGCAGCAGGCGCTTGCTGTTCGTTAGGAAATGTAAAGCTGAAGAGATTGGGATTAAAGTTTTCTTTGATCGGCAGCATTGTTCAGATTGGAGGTTACATACTTACAATTGTTGCTTACAATATGGCTGCAAACGGCGGACGTCCCGAGAAAATCGAGGCGCACTTCCCTACGGCAGCGCTTGTTCTTGCGATCATGGCAGCGGTAATCCTTTTGACCAGCTTGCTTTTAATGGCAGTACTTCCGAAGGCAGATGCCAGCATGGAATATGAGATGGAGTCTAAATATAAACTGTTTCTTATGTTCCTTCCCTTTGGGGCATTAGCGGGAATTTTCTGTTACCTGCCATTGTGGGGTTGGAGATATGCATTCTTCGATTATCAGACCGGTGGAACATTGAATATGGACAATTTTGTAGGATTTAAATGGTTCATTTATTTGTTCCAGAATTCTACCACGCGTTCGGATATTCTCCGGGTAATGGCAAATACATTGGGTATCAGTGGATTAAATATTATTACCCAGTGGATTCCGATGGTATTTGCTATTTTCCTCTGTGAAATGAAGAATCTGCGTTTCCGCCGTTTTGTCCAGACATTTACAACAGTGCCGAACTTTATCAGCTGGGTATTGGTGTACGCAATTGCATTGGCGATCTTCTCCACAGACGGATTTATAAATACCTTTGCTAAGAGCATTCATCTTCTGGATGCAAATTCTGAAGGTACGAACTACTTGATGGGCAACTCCCTTGTCTGGGTAAAGATGTGGGCATGGGGCGTATGGAAAGGCGTAGGCTGGAGTGCGATCATATATATAGCAGGTATCTCCGGTATTGACCAGCAGCTCTATGAAGCCGCTACGGTGGATGGCGCCGGCAGGTTCCAGAAGATGTGGCATGTTACGCTTCCGGGTCTGCTCCCTACTTTCTTCGTATTATTGCTGATGGCTATTGCCGGTATCCTGAGCAATGGTTTGGATCAGTATCTGGTATTCCATAATGCGGAGAACGATAAGTCCATCGAAGTATTGGATCTGTATGTTTATTATCTGGGTCTGGGATCCAATGGTAGCATACCGCTGTCAACGGTGGTTGGTATGTTTAAATCCGTTATCAGCGTAGTCCTGCTCTTTGGCGCAAATGCGGTATCCAAGGCGTTGCGCGGCGAGAGCATTATATAGGAGGTGAACACGTATGGCAAAGACTGCACAGGAAAAGTTGGATGCAAAGAGAGAAAAAGAGTATAATAAAACACATAAGCATATGTACAAACTAAAGCCGGGCGATATCGTGTTCGATATCCTCAATTACTTATTCTTTGGTTTGTTTACATTAAGCTGTATTTTCCCATTCTATTATCTGTTTATCAATACGATTTCAGATAATAAGCTGGTACAGAGAGGTATGATCAACTTCTATCCCAGGGGGATACATTTCCAGAATTATTTGTCCCTGACAAATGTAAACGATCTGGGGAATGCGTTTATTGTATCAATTACCAGAACGATATTTGGTACTGTATTGATGGTACTTGCTACCGCTTTTGTAGGTTATGTGGTTACAAAACAGGAAATGTGGCATAGAAGCTTCTGGTACCGCTTCATTGTTATCACAATGTATTTCAATGCCGGTCTGATCGCAACTTATTTGAATATGGTTATGCTGGGTCTGACCAACAATTACATGGTGTATATTATTCCGGGAATTGTTGCACCGTATAATATTATATTGGTAAAAACGTATATCGAGTCAATTCCAGGCGAACTGGAAGAGAGTGCGTTCATTGACGGCGCATCTTATTTTACAGTATTCCGCAAGCTGATCTGGCCGTTGAGCAAGCCGATCCTTGCTACGGTAGCGATCTTCGGTGCGGTAGGCCACTGGAATTCCTTCCAGGATTCCCTGTTGTATATGACGAACGCACCTAGCCTGATGACGCTGCAGCATAGATTGTATATCTATCTGAACCAGTCCTCAAACATTGCTTCTATGATGAACACCAGCGGCGCTGGAGCAGCGGCACAGTTTGAGAATTTGTTGAATGTAAAGGTTATCAAGTATACAATTTCCATGATCTCTGTTATACCGATTCTTTTGGTTTATCCGTTTATGCAGAGATTCTTTGAGAAAGGTATTATGCTGGGAGCTGTTAAGGGTTAATATTTGTAGCATTTATATAATAAAGGAAAGGGGATTGATAAAATGCGTAAAATGTTTAGCAAGAAACTGTTGTCCATGCTATTGGCAGCAAGCATGGTTGTAGGTTCTACAGCTGTTATGACAGGCTGTGGAAGTAGTGCGGATAAAGGGCCGATTACCCTGACCGTATACAGCCAGCTGGCAAACTATTCCGGAGAGCAGACAGGATGGTCTGCAGATGTCCTTTTGGACAAATTCAATGTAAAATTGAATATTATTCCAGAGTCCAGCGGTACCTTCCAGACCAGGATGGAGAGTAAGGACCTGGGAGATATTGTTATCTGGTCAAACGATACCGATCAATATTCTCAGGCTGTTAAGGCCGGATACCTGTTTGACTGGGAAGAGGATGATATTCTTCATGAATATGGTTCTTATATTGAAGAGAACATGCCTTATGCATTGGAGAAGAATCGTAATCTGACAGCCACCATTACAAACGATCCTAACAACAAGACCTTGTATGGCTTTGGCCATGGAACTGCTTTGAGCAGCCAGGATCATGATTCCTTCTTCTATACCTGGGATATTCGCTGGGATCTGTACAAGAAGCTGGGATATCCGAAGGTAAAGAATCTGGAAGACTTTAAGAAGCTTTTGATCGATATGCAGAAGATTGCCGGTAAAGATGATGCCGGTAATAAGGTATATGCAGCATCTCTGTGGCCTGATTGGGATGACGCCATGGTTATGTATGTAAAAGCTACAGCTACTGCATATTATGGATATGACGAGTTGGGCGTAGGTTTGTATAATCCTACAACCGGTGAGTATTATGACGCTCTGGAGGAAAATGGGCCGTATCTGGAGATGCTGAAGTTCTATAATGACTTGTATCAGGAAGGCCTGATTGATCCCGACTCCATGACACAGACTTATGAGCAGATGATTGAGAAGGTTAAGAATGGCGGTACTTTGTTCTCCATCTTTAACTATTCCGGTCAGCTGGCTTACAACACTGCAGATCATACCTCTGCAGGCAAACTGATGTATTGTATGGCTCCGGAGGAGGCTTCTCCGATTGTATACGGTCAGAATCCTCAGGGTGGAAACAGAATCTGGTCTATCGGTGCGAATACGGAGTATCCGGATCTGTGTATGGAGATCATTAATTATATGTCAACTCCGGAAGGACGCCTGACAATGGAGTATGGTCCGGAAGGCGAGTGCTGGAATTATACGGAGAATAGCAAGGGTGAGAAGATTCATGAGTTTACTGAACTGGGTCTGGCTTGCCGTAAGAAAGTAGATACTCCTATGGGCAACAACCATAAGGGAACCTTTAAGGATGGCCAGCTGCAGATCAATAATATTACCTGGTCTCTGGATGCAACAGATCCTAACACTACAAAAGAGACATATAACTGCGAGAACTGGGAAAGCTATAAAGAGGATGCAGGAAGCAAGATCATGCAGGATTGGCGTGATAAGAATAATGCGATCGGCCTGAACGATTATATGGAGAATCGTAACTATACGGTGGCTCCGGGAAGTTCTTATACGGCAAGCAGTAAATCTGACGAGTTGAAGACGACCTGGCAGCAGGTTACGGATACGATTAAAACAGATTCCTGGAAGGCAATCTATGCCAAGAGCGATTCTGCATTTGATTCTATCGTTAAGGATATGATCAAGACTACTGCAGGATATGGATATGATGATTGTGTAAAGTGGTCTGAGAAAGAGGCTGCTACACGCTTCAAACTGCAACAGGAGCTGCAGGACAATCCGCAGGGAGAAAGTAAATAATTAAGATCTAGGATCATACAGAGAAGGAGCATCGTTCTGGCGATGCTCCTTTTTCTGTAAGATTGGAAGAAGTTTACTTGCAAAACAGGGGGATTCGGGTTATTATTATAAAAAATCACAGATGGGAGAAATGATATGAGTTTTTTTAGCGTTGATGGTCCGCTGTACAAGTTTATGACTCGTTTGCAGGATATGATGAAGTTGAATTTTATGTGGCTGCTCTGCAGCCTACCTATTGTAACAATGGGCGCCGCTACAACGGCGGCATATACCATTACGCTGAAAATGACGGATGATAAAGAAGGATATATTGCAGGCCCTTTTTGGAAGGAATTTAAAGCGAATTTGAAAAAGGGCAGCATTATGGGAATGATCGTGCTATTTGCCCTTTATGCTCTCTATTTGGATATTCAGTTGTTCCAGAAGGCAGAGAGTAATAATATGATGTTTTTAATAGTAGCGATCATTGGCGGCTTTCTTCTGGTAATGCATAGCATCTATGCCTTTCCATTGCTCGCCCGTTACGAAAATACGGTGATCAATACCATGCGAAACTCCTATTCCATAGCAGCTAAGTTTCTGGGAAAGACCTTTTTCCTGATCGTGGTCTTGCTTGTGGAATATGTAATATTTACTTTTAGCTATCCCACTATATTTGTAGGCCTGCTGGTGGGACCGGCAACTATGATGCTGACGATCAGCGGATTTGCTATGAGCTTTTTTCGGCAGATTGAGCAGGAAAATGGGATAGAGGCTAAAAGTGAGGAGTAAGAATAATAGGAGGGGAAAACAGTAACCTATTAAAACGTCAGTTCGAGACCTTCCTGACGTAAAACAAAACTAAAGGAGACAATCAAATGAGAAGTAAAAAAGTGATATTCATTACCCAGGCAGCGATGATCGCTGCAATCTATGTAGTGCTGACGCTGTTTGTCGGCGCTTTCAATCTTGCATCCGGAGCGATTCAGATCCGTATTTCCGAAGCCTTGACGATTCTTCCTTATTTTAGCCCTGCGGCAATACCTGGGCTATTTGCAGGCTGCCTGTTCAGCAATTTCTTTATGGGAAGCCCTATGCCGGATATTGTATTCGGAAGCCTGGCCACCCTGCTGGGGGCTTTAGGCAGCTATGCGTTGAGGAATCATAAGTATCTGCTTACTTTATCTCCAGTAATTTCCAATATGTTGATCATCCCCTTTGTGCTGCGCTATGCATATGGGCTTAAAGTAGTGATTGCAGGGATGGATCTGTCTATTCCTTTCCATATGGCTACCGTAGGGGCTGGCGAGGTTATTTGCTGTTGTATTTTGGGTACCGGCCTGATCAAAGCATTGGAACCATTCCGCCAGCAGCTGTTTCCCATGACAGAGGCCATTCCGCCAGATCGGTCCCGAGCGTAGAGCTTTGACATAAAAAGATGATTTATGCTACAATAACGAAAGCTTCATAAAACGATTTCAAGTTCTGCCACGGGGTAACATCCCTTGCTGGCAGCTAAGAGGGAAACAGGTGAAAGTCCTGTACAGACGTGCTACTGTGATTGTGTAGTTTTATTCCATATCCATTGTGGAGTCTGCTGTAATACAGACTGCATGAGAAGGAGGAATGAAATGTTACTGCATCAGTCAGGAGACCTGCTTGAAATTGCCCCTATTTTCACACGTAACTGAACAATAGTGGTATAAGGCTTTTTTTCTGTACTTCGTTTTATGAATCCTTACCATTATCTGCGTTTTAACAAATCCTGGTTGGAACGCTTGAAGATAGAAGAATTTATAGCGAAGGAGAGAGAATATGACAGGAACAGATAAGCTAATGAAAAGAATTGCCTTATGTCTGGCAATCGTATTGACGTTTCTACAGCCCGGCAGCGTCTTGTCTGCCATTGCATCGGCTTCTGCGCCCTCTGGCCTTACCGGGGCAGGGACAGCAGACAATCCCTATGTTATTACTTCAGCGGAGAATTTTCCCAATGCTATTCCGGCAGATACCGTATATGCCCTGGGAAAAGATATTACTTTGGATTCCCAGCAGCAGATTTTAGAAATGGCAGGAACGCTGGATGGGAAGGGACACACAATAAAATTGGCGGATACCCCGCTGGCAGGGACTGTATCAGGGACGATCCAGAATCTGGGTGTGATCGCAGATAGCGGGACGGTACTGAATGATACAGAGACCTTTGGCAGTATGGCAGTCACTTTGTCAGGAACCATCCAGAACTGTTATTCCACAGTGGATGTTAATATATCCGGGTGGACTGATATTGGCGGTCTGGTAGGATATCTTAATGGAGGAAGCATCCGCAATTCTTACTATGGAGGAAGCAGTTCTGCCCCGTTTGCTTCCGGCTTAGTGGGAGTCAGCAATGGATCAGGAGGGGTTCTGGCGAATAGCTATTTTACTATTGGATTTGACGGAAATGGCTATGGGTCTTATACCTCCAGTGATAATGTGCCAACTAGTGTTAATTGCGGCAAAAAAACAGTAGCTGAATTAAAAGAAGAAGGAATTTTGGATCTTTTGAATCAGGACATTGTCCAGACAGGTTTTTACTGGGCAGGGGATGGGGATAAAGTGAACAGTGGATTCCCCATTCTGAAGGCCGGTGTATTGTATGGTGATGCAGCAGACAAGACTAAGCTGGAGGAAGAAATTGCCCGGGCAAAGGCGCTGATTCAGGAGGACTATACAGAGGAGTCCTGGCAGGAACTACAGACAGCCCTGGAGGCGGCAGAGAAGATTGCCGCCCAGGAAGAAGTAACTAAGGCAGAGGTGGACAATGCTTTAGCAACCTTGACTGCAGCTATTGCCGGGTTAAAGAAAAATCTCCCTTCCGTGCCAGTGGCGCCGCCGGAGGAGGGCATTACTTATATATCCTCCCAGGCGGATCTGGAGGGGATATCCGTAAGTGATCCCAAAGGCTTTTATGTCCTGCAGAAGGATATCACAATAGACAGCGCTTATATGTCCTTTGGAGAATTTCTGGGGACGCTGGACGGACAAGGCCATACCATTACATTTCAGGATTCCTGGGAGCTTTTTGCCAGTGTGGGAGCAACGGGTGTGATACAAAATGTCCACTTTACAGGAAATATTAGCAGCTTCCAGTCGGTGGGACCATTGGGAACAGAGGTTAAGGGCGCGGTCATTAACTGTTATTCCCAGGTGACAGGCGACAATACCTGTGGCTTTACCAAGAGGCTGTCAGGAGGGCTTCTGGCCAATTGCTATTCTATAAGTCAGGGCAAGCAGGGCGTTGTCATTAAGACATATGACAGTGGAAAATTGCTGCATACATATTGGGAAAAAGGATTGGCGGATGGAGAGATCCCCGCTCAGGCCATGACGGACTCCGGAGCAAGAGAAGCTTCCTACATGCAATCTCCGGAATTTACAGCGCTCCTGAATGAGAACCGGGGAGAATATGGAAATAAATGGGGACAGAGCAGTACAGGGTATCCCTATTTTGGTGAGGATCAATCCTATGTGCCGCCTGCATCCGATGCGCCGGTGAATAAATATAAGGTTATCTTTACCCCTGTGGAAGGAGACCCTATACAGCCGGAGGGACAGGAACTTACCATATCTCCTGACTCGGGGGACGCCTTTGGAAAGGTAGGGCAGATGAGCTTGTCAGGGATACCGGAGACAAGCCGGATTGTCTGGAGCTGTTCAGACGTTGCGCCAGAGAAAATGATCATGATCGGGGAAGATTCAGGAGATCTCTATATATACGGAGAGGCTGCCGGCGTGATCACTGCTACGGAAATCAAAGCAGATAATACGGCGGAACTGGCGGCAACGATTATGGTCACAGCAGCTTCCCGCCAGATAGAGGAAATAAAGCTTTTGATTGACGGAGAAGATGTGACAAATGGAACCTATACGGTGGCCGGCTCTTCCTGGACAGATATCCAGGTGCAGGCCAGATACCACAATTCCCAGGAATTTGTCGCTGTGCCGTCTTCCCGTTTTACTTATACTATAGAAGATGAGGAATTGATCTATGGAAGCTCTGATTCCAGCAGCTTTTATTTCCGTAAGCCGGGGACAGGCAGGATAACGGTAGCATCCCAGGGGAATCCGGAGATACAGGCCCAGGTGCAGGTAACCTCTTCTTATGTAGCGGTAGAGGCGGTAAAGCCGGCTATATCAGGGACAGTTACCCTACATGGAAGAAATCCCAACAGCAGCAGTGGAAAGGATTTCCTGCCGGATCGGTCTGCCGTGATAGTTACACCGGCGAATGCCAGTTACCGGGAAAATTACCAGATCACCAGCAGTAATCCGGAGATTGGCGCTTATGTGCCCAGCATGGTAAAGGGATATGTGCCCTATAAAGCGGGAAAGACTACCTACACTGCGGCAATCCAGGATATAGACCCGGCCACCGGGGCTGCCAGGACGGTCTCCGGATCGGAGGAGGTCACCTATGTCTATCAGAATCCCCTGTCCCAGGTTACGGCAGAGCACAGTGGGATAGTTGTAGAGAATAATACCGAGACTCCCCTGGCTCTGGATTTTGTGGGAAAATCCTCCTCGGAGGGATATAGTGTCACAGAGACAGGCTTAGTCTGGAGTTATGATAAAGAAGGAATCGTTGTTATTGACCGCAAGACAGAAAGTTATCTGAAACAGGAAGAGGCCCCGGATAAGGGATATTATGTGGCAGGAACAGATTATATGATCTACGCCCGGTCCGAGGGAACGGTGACGGCAGTAGGGACGCCGGTGGATACTTCCGGAGGTGCCCGGCCTGTTACAATAACGATTACCGTGGTGCCTGGGAATGCGTCTCCTGCAGACACCCAGGGCTTGTCGGAACAGGGAATCCAGGGAGCGTTAAAATTTATTCTGGAGGATCAGTCAGATACCTATGTGTATGGGCAGGAATGGGTAGTATATTCTTTCCTTCAGTCTGGACAGACACTGACGCCCGAACAGAGACAGGCTTATTATGATTCTGTCCTGAAAGAAATACAGGGATGGACAGAGTTGCAGAAACCTACCGATATGGAGAGGGTCGCCCTTGCTCTGGAGGCAATGGGAGAGAATATCCAGGATCTTAATGGGATCGATCTGGCGGCCATGATCTATGATCACCCGGAATTGGCTTCTGGTTCTAATGAGCTGGCATATGCGCTTCTGGCGCTGGATGCCGTGAACATAGAAATTCCCCAGACCGCAAAATGGTCCAGGGAGGATATGATCACAGCCCTTCTTGAATTCCAGACCGCAAACGGCGGATTTGGATTGGGGGATGGGGAAACGGACGGTATCGATGTGACAGCAATGGCGTTGCAGGCATTGGCCAGATATAAGGATCAGGATGACAGGGTGGCGGCATCGATTGAAAAGGCATTGTCGTACTTAAAAAGCGAAATGACGCCGGATTATGGGTTTGAAGGCTCTGTGGAATCTACGGCGCAGGTGCTTTTGGCAGTGGTTGCGCTGGGAATAGATCCGACTCAGGCGGACAGTGGTTTTGGCACGCCCTATGCTAACCTGATTACAAACCTGATGCAGTATTATTCGGAAGAACCGGCAGGCTTTATGCATAAACAGGGAG
This sequence comes from uncultured Lachnospiraceae bacterium, assembly GCA_947589315.1. Classification (GTDB taxonomy): domain Bacteria; phylum Bacillota; class Clostridia; order Lachnospirales; family Lachnospiraceae; genus Jutongia. The sequence goes on from CANPZE010000011.1 coordinate 48,003, forward strand.
AACAGCCGTCTGTGATGCCGTCCCTGCAGGCGCTGCAAGCATTAGAGGCTTATCAGCGGTATTGTAATGGAGAGAAGGGGTACTGGGATCTGACAGATGCGAAAACCCCCTCTGGTCATGTTACACCCACTCCGGCAGCAACGCCTGAGAACTCTCCCGCCCCATCCCTTGTTCCAACTCAGCCTGCAGAGACTATGGCCCCGGGAGCTTCCCAGGCGCCAGTACCGGAGCAGACGCCTTCTGTGAAGCTGAATGTGAAAAAAGGGAGATTACAGGTAGGTGAAACTACGTCTGTCTTAAAGGTCATAAAGAAGGAAAAAGGAGATAAGATAGTACGTTGGAAGACCTCTAATAAAAAAGTAGCAACAGTATCCCAAAAGGGACGGATTACTGCAAAGAAGCCTGGCAAGGCCGTGATCACGGTAGTAATGAAAAGTGGAGCTCAGGCCGGATGTAAGATTACGGTGCAGAAAAAGCCGGTGAAAAGCACGGTGAGCTTTCAGAAAAAGATATATCAGGTGAAAGCAGGAGCTTCCGTTAAGGTAAAGCTCAAGCTCAGTAATCCTTTTGATGTAGTGAAATATTTTGTGAGTAGTGATAAAAAAATAGCTAAGGTATCCAAAACAGGAGTGATAAAGGGAATCCGGAAAGGAAGGACAACAATCACAGTCCAGACCCGGCATGGTGGAAAGGCATCAGCAAAGGTACAGGTGAACCGCTGAGAGAGGCTCAGGCTGGCAGACCAGACTTAAGACTTCTTTCCGTTTAAAGTGTAATTCCATACAATTTTATCCCCATTGGATATGGTATAACCGGAAGCCCCTATATCAGGGGCTTTTCCGTTGACCATATAAATCCAGCCGCTCATATTGCCCGCCTGTTTTTCGTACAGATGGGAGATCCCCTGGATATAATAGCTCTTATAAAGGGGGGTATAGTCTGCATCTATATGGATCTGCGCCGCTTTGCAGACCTGCACCAGGACATCGTAAACGGAGGAGCCCTTGGCAATATTTACTGTTGTCTCTGGCAAGATCATTCCATCAGAAGGAAGATATTCCCACAGGGCAGAGTCGATCTTTTCCTTATGCTCTAATAGGGCATCGCAACGGATTTGGATAGTACAGGTGATTTCATCCGCAGACTGTGGGGAAGGAGTAGGTACTGCTGTAGAGGAAGGGGATATGGCAGGCTGGCTGCCTCCCTCCGATCCGGTATCGCTGGAAGCGGGAGTATCTGCGCCAGAGCCGCCTGCGGACTGCGCTTCGCCGGAGGAATTGTTGGGGCTGTGCGCAGCATCGGAGCTGCTGTCTCCAGAAGAAGGTTTTTTACTGCCCGTCTTCTCGCCGGAGGAATTGCCAGGCTTTTGGACGTTTTTCTTCTGCCTTTTATCAGGATAGCCTGTCCCCTTTTTATTCTTGTTTTTGGTATTAGTATTAGAGTTTGCCTCTCTGCTGTTTTCTTTTGCAGCGTTTTTCTTTCCGCTGTTTTTCGCAAGCTGTTTTTTATCTTTGCCGTTCCCGGATTTATTAATATTCTGCTTCTTTTGATCGCTGCTGCGCTCCTCATTGGCCTCCACAGGAATCTGCTGAGCCTCCGGATCCGCCGGAGCCAGCCCCAGCTGCGCGGCCGTCTGTGCCCGCTCTTTCTCATAGGAAGATACCGATTGTAATTTCAGGCTGCTAAGTCCGGCTGCAGCCAGAACAAGGATACATATAATACATAAAGCCGTTTTTATATGCTTGCGTTGTTGCTTTTCCATGGAATCGCTCCTGTTCTTCTTTAAATCATCTTTTGTACCCAGTATAGCATTGCCAGATCAAATTGTAAAATGTCAGGAGTCTATTCGGCCTTTTCGGAAGCCTCTTCCAAAATGCCACTGATGGTATCCAGGATCATTTGCTGGGTATATTGAGAGTCTTCAGAGAGGACCACCTCTTCCGGAGACACATTTTGGGCCAGCTGTTCGGCAATATCTTTTACGGCAGGCTTGATCAGGGGATACATTGTGGCCACGGAGTCTTCCAGATTAACCAGTTCTACAGATTTGACCCTGTTTGTATCCAGAGTAACCTGGAGATTGATCGCGCTGTCTCCCAGGGACAGTTCACTGGTATATACCCCCGCTTTGTATTTGGCGTCCGCATTGTCGTCAACAGCGTTTGAAGCTGTCATTTGAGACTGGTTATCCGCAGCGTCCTCAGCAGAGGTGTCTGCCACCGTGGATGATGTGGCGGAAGTGGGGGCCGTGTCCTTATCCCTGCCTGGCCAGAACATAAAAAATAACAGGATGAGAAGTAGTATACCAAGACCGGCAAATATGGCGGTGTAGATCAGTTCTTTTACTTGCAGTATGATAATTCTGGTTCGTGACATGGGAAAACCTCCGGAGAAATTTTGGATTTATGGTTAGTACAGTATATTCAGGGGAGAAAAATATATGCAGGAAATCCATTTCATGCTATAATAATGAACACGCAGGGCGTGTTCATCTTGAGAGAATGCAAAAGCAGCATTCTCCATTGTGCGCAGAGAGCATGCGCAGGGAATTATAGGAGGCTGTAAAAGGGTATGGGGATGTTCTGGCATCCTCATTTTTGATATGGAAGGGAAAAGGAGGCAGAGGCGTGGCCGTCCATTTTATACTAGGAGGCTCTGGGCGTGGCAAATCTTACTATCTGAATCACATGCTGATAGAGCAGGCAGAGAGAGAACCGGAGAGAGAATTTATTGTGGTGGTGCCGGAGCAGTTCACGATGCAGATTCAGAAAGAGCTGGTAGAGATCAGCGGGCAAAGAGGCATCATGAATATTGACGTACAGAGCTTTATCCGGCTGGCCTATCGGATTTTTGGAGAGACTGGGGCCGGCAATGTGCCGGTGCTGGACGATATGGGCAAGACTATGGTGTTGCGGAAGGTATTGGAGAACCAGAAGGAACGGCTGGGGTATTTCGGGGGAAGCATCCATAAGAAGGGATATATCGGAGAGATTAAATCCTTTTTGTCAGAACTGTTGCAGTACGATGTAAGCCAGGAAGAGCTGGGGCGGATGATACAGGCGGCAGAGAAGAAGCCGCTGCTCCAGAAGAAATTACAGGATATGGAGATTGTATACCAGGCGTTCCGGGATTATCTGAGAGATCATTATATCACTTCGGAGGAGGTGCTGGGCGTATTTTGTGATGTAGTCCAGGACTCGGGCATCCTGGCCGGGGCAGTACTGTGTCTGGATGGATTTACCGGATTTACCCCGGTGCAATATCGGCTGATCCGTCAACTGATTCCCTGCTGTAAGGAATTGTATATCAGTATTACGATGGATCCCAGGGAGGAACTGATACGGGTAGGAGCGCCCCACCGCCTGTTCTATATGAGCAGGAAGACAATGCATCGCATCCGGGAACTGGCAGAACAGGCCGGCGTGGAGGTGTGTCCTATTATATGGACAGGAAAAAAGCTGGAGGAGACCCGGTATCTACAGTCGCCGGGTCTGGCATTCCTGGAGCAGAACCTGTTCCGATATCCGGCGGCGGTATATCCGCAGCCACCCCAGGATATTTCCCTTCACCTTTTGCGGCAGCCGGAGCAGGAGGTTGGCTTTGTAGTGGAGCAGGTGCTGGCATTGCGGAGACAGAAGGGGGTGCATTACCGGGATATTGCCGTAGTGACCGGAGATCTGGAAGTGTACGGAATATTGGCCCAGGAAAGCTTTGAGCGAATGGGCCTGCCCTATTTCATTGACAGAAAGAAAAGCATTCTTTTTCATCCTATGGTACAGATGCTGCGCTCCCTGGTGGAGATCCTGAGAAAAGACTTTGCATATCCCGCGGTAATTGCCTTTCTCCGGGGCAGATATTCCCCGATAGCACAGGAGGATGTGGATCTGCTGGATAATTTCCTGCTGGCATCGGGCCTGCGGGGATACAGCAGCTGGCAAAGGCAATGGAAGTGGGAAAGGCAAAAGGGAGGACAGGGGGAGAAGGCAGAAGAGAGATTGAACGCCATCCGCCTTCAGGTACTGGAGCAGCTGGACGGAATCTATCAGACGATTGGCCGGGGAAGCCATTCTGTGGAGGAGTATGCCAGGGCATTCTGTTCCTTCCTGGAGGAACAGGAATTTTACGCTGCCTTACTCCAGGATGCCGGGCGGTTCCGGGAAGAGGGGCAGTTGTCCCTGGCCAGGGAATATGAACAGGTCTATGAAATTGTGCTGGGGGTGTTTGACCGCCTGGTAGAACTTTTGGGCAGAGAGGAAATGAAGCTGGGAGAATTCCGGGAATTGTTGGAGACGGGATTTTCAGAGGCGCGGCTGGGTCTTATCCCTCCGGGAGTGGATCAGATCGTAGTGGGAGATATCTCGCGAACCCGGCTTTCCCGGGTAAAGTATTTGTTTTTCCTGGGTACAAACGATTGTAATATCCCCAAGGGGGGAGGAGGCGGAGGGATTTTGTCCGAATCAGAGCGAAGCTTTCTGTCGGAGCAGGAATTTGAATTGGCTCCTTCCAGCCGGGAAGTGATTTTTACCGAACAGTTTTATCTGTATCTGAATCTGACAAAGCCGGAACGCCATCTGTATTTATGCTATTGTGAGACGGGGAACGATGGGCGGGCCCAGAATCCCGCCTATGTAGTAGAGCGGGTGCGGAAGCTGTTCCCAGAGCTAAAAGTGACTGTGGAAGAGCAGAGACAGGAACCGGCCCATCTGCTGGCGGATGATATGGGAAAGAAACGGCTGATCCAGGGGATGCGCCGGAGGGAGTATAATAACAGTCAGTGGAAGGAGCTGTACCGCTACCATCTGACCTGTCCGGAGGGCGCCACAGAGACAGGGCGGCTGCTTCAGGCAGCTTATTACCGGGAACAGAAAAGCTGCATTTCCCAGGCGGCGGCCCGGGCCTTATATCAGGACATCATATATGGAAGCGCCTCTCAATTGGAGAGATATGCCTCATGTCCCTTTGCATATTTTCTTCAGTATGGGCTTCGCCTGAGAGAACGGGAGGAACGCCGGGTAGAATTCTTTGACATTGGAAATATTGTGCATGAGGCGCTGGAGATGTATACGAAGGAATTGCTGGCCCAGGGGAAGAAGTGGCAGGACCTGACAGAAGGGGAACAGAAGGAACGGGCCGATCGCTGCCTGGACCAGGCAGTGGAGGAATACAAGAATGGCCTGCTTTATGATACAGAGAGAGATACCCATATGGTCACCCGGATGCGCCAGGTTCTGCACAGGACGATATGGGCGATCACAGCGCAGATGGCGCAGGGAGAATTTGAGACAATAGAGTCAGAGCTAAGCTTTCAGCATCTGTATGGCCCGGTGAAGCTGACAGGAAGGGTGGACCGCATTGACCGGGCCAGCACGGAACAGGAAGACTATATCACAGTAATTGATTATAAGACGGGACAGAAGGAGCTTTCATTGTCTGACCTATATTATGGACTGCAAATGCAGCTGGTCATTTATCTAAAGGCCGTTTTGGACCGGGGCAGAGAAGAGATGCAGGGACGGCAGGCAGGGGAGAGGAAGCTGGTCGCACCGGCAGGGATGCTTTACTACAATATCAGCGACCCGGTATTAGAGGGAAAGCTTCCCGAGGAAAGAAGGGAACGGGCTTTACTGGAGGCGTTGCGCCTGCAGGGGCTTTTGAATGAAAATGACCCGGTGCTGCCTTACATAGACCGGGATTTCCGGACAGAGACGGGGCAGCTCCCCCCTTCTGCCACATCCTTTGTGGCGGCTTTTGCTACCGACAAAAATGGCATGCTGAAGAAGAATTCTGCCACAGTAACAGGGGAGGAGCTGGAACAGCTGATGGAGTTTACACGGCAGAAGGTAGAGGCTATGGGGCGGGAGATCCTGGAGGGAAATACGGCAGTAGAACCTTACCGGAAAATGGATTCTGCCAGGACCTCTGCCTGCGACTACTGTCCCTATCATGGAGTGTGCCGTTTTGACACCAGGCTGGAAGGGAATCATTACCGGGTGTTGAAAAAGATGGCTTTAGATGATGCGCTGGGAAGGATTCAGAAAGAGCTTTCCCAGGGAGAGCTTTCCCAGGGAGATTTTTCCCAGGAAGATTAATGGGGCGGCTGCCGGCGTTGTGAGAAAGGCCGGAACCGGGCAAGCTTCTGGAATAGCGCCTGGCGCAGCAGATCCACTACGGCGCCTGCTGTGAATTGGAGAAGGACCAGAAAGGCCATAAAAACGCCTACAGAGGGAATGGAGGAGAGGAAGGGCTGATACAGAATATCTGCCAACAGCCGGCATACATGGAAGACCTTATTCTCATGAAACAGGTAAATGCCAAAGGTACAGGAGGATAGAGTATTGACCAGGGCGCTTTGGAAATGAAGTCTTTGAAACAGGTAAAACACACACAGGGCCATAGCCAGCATAATAAACGAATAACGCATACTGTTGCCGGTAGTGTGATAGAGGAGAGAGTAGAGGTAAGTATTGTGGACAGCATAGGTCATTAATTGCCGGGTCAGTACAAAGACAAGATAAAGGAGCAAAAAGACAGGACCGGCATGCCTCTTCAGCCAGTTCTCCTGCCGGTGGAACCGGAGATATCCGGCCAGCAGGTAAACATAAGATATCCACAGGACGTCTTCTACAACCCCGGTATTAGTGGTAGTCTGAGGGAAGCTCAGATACAAGAAGAGGAACAGGGAGAGGAGAAGAAGCATTCTGCGGTATGCTTCCGAAGCCAGGTTTTGTATGATCCGATTCAGTGCAGGAAGCAGGAGGTAGAACAGGATATAGGCGGTGACGAACCAATAGCGGTTGGCCCAGAGGGGACTGAACAATCCGTCCAGCTCCAGCCTGGAGATCTCCTGCCACAGAGCATAGGGCGCAGACAGGGAATGGGTAACGCATAGCTGCGCAATGCGGCACAGGAGAAAAAGGGCGCAGTAAAAAAAGGTCTGGGCGATCAAAGGGATCAATTTGCGGGGATGGCTTTCTCTCCCCAGAAGAAAATGCGCGCTGATAAGAAGATAGCAATTAACCCCCAGAAGCCCATACCAGCGGACGCAGTGGAACAGAAACATTTGCCAGCTGTTGAAATGGGTGGTATCTATGTAGCGGAAAGTATGGAAGGCTACGATCATCAGCATGGATACGATACGGAGCAGCTCATAGCTGGATTCCCGGGAAGGGGCCTGTGTTTTCATAGGGATCTCCTTTCAGTCAGTTACTGTTATCTATTATAGATTAGAATGCGGGGAAGTACAAGCTTGCCCGGGAAAGGGAAAAATTATGCCAGAATGGACAAAGGAACAGGAGCAGGTGATCCAGCTTCGAGACAGGAATATCCTGGTAGCAGCAGCGGCAGGCTCGGGCAAGACAGCCACTCTAGTGGAACGGATCATTCAAATGGTAACAGATGAAAAGGCGGGAGTGGATATTGACCGTCTTTTGGTGGTGACGTTCACCAGAGCGGCAGCGGGAGAGATGCAAGGGAGGATCCGTGCCGCTTTGGACAAAAGGCTGCAACAGGAGCCGGACAACGAATATCTCCAGCGTCAGGCAGCGTTGCTCCACAATGCCCGGATCACTACCATAGACAGCTTTTGCCAGAATATTGTCCGCAACTATTTCCATACGATCCAGTTAGATCCCGTATTCCGGGTGGCGGATGAGACTGAGCTTACTTTGATCAAGCAGGATATCATGGCAGAATTGTTGGAAGAAAAATATGCCCGGGGGGAGGAAGGTTTCTTAAAGCTGGCGGAAAGCTTTGCCCCGGGAAGAACTGACCGGACGCTGGAGAAATTGATCCTGGAGCTGTACCAGATAGCAATGAGTTATCCCTGGCCATCCGACTGGCTGCAGGAGGCAGGGGAGCTATATTGTTGCAGGGATCTTGAGGAAATGGAAAATACCAGATGGATGAAGGAACTGAAGGAATACCTGAGACAGATGGCCGGCGCATATCTTCAGATGGCGGAGCAGGCCAGGGATCTGTGCAGAGAAAGCGATGGACCGGAAATGTATCTGCCTATGGTCCAGGAGGATATCTGCCAGATAGAGAAAATACTGGAGGCAGCAGATTACATAGAGTATGGGAAGGCCTTTGCCGCAGTAAGCCCTCTCCGCCTTTCCAGCAAGAAAGGGGATGTGGATCCGGAGAAGAGGGAAAGGGTGAAAAGGCTGCGGGAGTCTTATATGAAAAACGGTGTGAAGTCGCTGCAGGAGACTTTTTTCTATCAAAGGCCGGAGGAGATGCTTAGGGATATCCAGGGGGTCGCAGACGTTGTCCGAGAATTAGTACAGACAACAGGAGAATTTATTGCTGCGTTTGACGGAAAAAAACGAGAAGAGGGATTAGTGGATTTTGGAGATTTGGAGCATTTTGCCCTGGATATCCTGGTGGACAGGGACGAGGAGGGAAGGCCGCATCCCAGTGAAACAGCCAGAGAATTACAGGAGTATTACCAGGAGATCCTCACGGATGAATATCAGGACAGCAATTATGTGCAGGAGCTGATTTTGACCAGTCTGTGCCGGGCGCCGGAGCAGAGGCCCTATCTTTTTATGGTAGGAGACGTGAAACAAAGCATTTATCAATTTCGCCTGGCCAGACCGGAGATTTTTATGGAAAAGTACCGGTCCTACACAGTAGGGAGGGGACCCTGCCAGCGCATTGACCTGCATCAGAATTTTCGGAGCAGGGAAATGGTACTGGAATCGGCAAACTTTATTTTTGCCCGGATCATGCAGGAAGCCCTGGGAGGCATCCGTTACGATCAGGCGGCCAGCCTTGCGCCGGGGGCGCATTTTCCCGACACAGATAAGCGTATCGCAGGCAGGACTCAGATTCTTCTGGCGCAGCGGCAGACAGAGGCAGGAGAGGGAAGAGAAGAGCTTATGGAGGTTCTGGACAATCCTACTCTGGAGGCAGCGCTGATCGGGGGCAGGATCCGCGAACTGATTCAGGGGGAGAATCCGCTGTATGTGATGGAAGGCGGAGAATACCGCTGCGCCGAGTATCGAGATATCGTAATCCTGTTAAGAAGTCCCGGAAAGTGGACAGAGAATTTTATTGAAGTATTGACCGATATGGGGATTCCGGCATATTCTGAGACGAAGACCGGATATTTTTCCGCAGTTGAGATCGAGACTGTGCTGAATCTCTTGCGGATTATTGATAATCCCCGTCAGGATATTCCTCTGGCGGCGGTACTCCGCTCCTGCATTGGAGGGATGACAGATGAGGAATTGGCAGTATTGGCAGTATTGCCGGAGGAGATAAATTATATTGACCGGCTTACCCATTTCTGCCAGCTAAAGGAGGGCTCGGAGGAACAGAAACGGCTTCCTATGGAGACGGAGGACTGGAGAGAGCTGCAGGTAAAAGCGGCCCGTTTTATGGACAGTATTTCCGCATATCGCGAGCTGGCGCAGATCGTATCGGTCTACGAGCTGTTACAGAAAATATATCAGTCGGGATATTATGAGCTTATGTCGGCAATGCCCGCAGGGGAGAAGCGGGCGGCCAATCTGGATATGCTGTTGCAGCAGGCCGTGGAATTCGGAGAGAGAGATCAGCATGGGATCTTTGCCTTTGTCCGTTATATTGAAGGGCTGCGCCGATCCGATATTGATTTTGGGCAGGCGGCCATGGAAAATGAAAATGCTGATGCGGTGCGGGTTATGAGCATTCACAAAAGTAAGGGACTGGAATTTCCAGTAGTATTTGTGGCAGGCCTGGGAAAGATGTTTAATATGCAGGATATCCGAAGAGCTACACTGATCGATCCGGACTATGGGATAGGGGCAGAATATCTGGACAGGGAGAAGCGGACCAAAGTACCCACTTTGATTAAAAGGTTTTTGGCCAACCGGATGAAGAGGAATGTATTGGCGGAGGAGATCAGAATCCTTTATGTGGCTCTGACCCGCGCAAAGGAGCAGTTGATTCTGACGGGAACAGTACGAAATCTGGATAAGGGAATGGAGAAGTGGGGAGCCGCTTCCGGGAAGCCTGGCCTGGCAGAATTGACAGGGGCCCAGACTTATCTGGATTGGATCATGCCTGTGGTACTGAATGCAGCGGAAAGGGAAAGATTGTTCCAGATAGAAACCATAGCTTCAGAAGAGCTGATTCAGCGGGAGACAAGACAGATTGAGAAGGAATTACAGGAATATGTGGGGTTGAAGGATTTTGATACGGCAACATGCTACGATAAAGAGATGGCCCGAGAGCTAAAGGAACAGGCTGAATTCGTATATCCCTATGCGGCGGATCAGCGGCTGCCGGTAAAGGTATCTGTATCGGAGCTGAAACGCCTTCAGCTGCTGCGGGCAGAACAGGCGTCAGAGGAGAGGAGCCTGCGGGAGGTGGCAGAGGCGCCGGAACCGCCCCGCCCCGCCTTTTTACAAGAGGATCAGGGGTTATCGGGAGCCATGCGGGGAACCTTGTACCATTTGGCAATGGAACACTTTCCTTACGAAGAGTATGGGCAGGACGGCTATGGATGGGAGGAATACCGGGAAGAGCTTTGCCGGGGAGGATATCTTACGTCCCAGCAGGCGGCTCTTTTAGATGGCCGCCAATTTGAACGATTTCTGGAAAGTGATATTGGCAGACGGATGAAAATTGCAGCACAGGCAGGGGTGTTAAAGAGAGAGCAGCAGTTTATAATAGGATTTCCTGCCCGGGAGCTGTATCCGGATATAGACAGTGAGGAGCTGACATTGGTACAGGGAATCATTGACGCTTATTTCCCGGAAGAGGGAGGGCTGATATTGGTGGACTATAAAACGGACAGAGTACAAAGTGTGAAAGAACTGGCAGAAAAGTATAGGGTACAGCTGCAATACTATGCCCGGGCATTGGAACGGCTTACCGGAAGACAGGTGAAGGAGCAGATCATCTACTCCTTCGCTCTGGGAGAACAGATTCGTCTTCTTCCGGCAGAAGAAAGGGATACAGCTACTTAATGATAGCTTCCAGGTCCTTTTTCCACAGGGCGGCCACTGCATCGCTGGGCATCCGCCAATCTCCCCGGGGGGATAAGGCTACGCTTCCCACCTTAGGGCCGTCCGGCAGACAGGAGCGTTTAAACTGCTGGGAGAAGAAACGCTGATAAAAGGTATCCAGCCACCGGTAGATAGTCTCTTTGCCATAGGCGCCGTCAAAGGTATATACGGCCAGGCGGTAGATCTTGGAGGGAGAGTACCCGAAGCGCATCATATAATATAAGAAGAAATCATGGAGTTCATAAGGCCCTACGATATCTTCCGTGCGCTGGGCGATCTGCCCCTGTTCCGGAGGAAGCAGTTCCGGGCTCACTGGAGTGTCCAGGATATCCATAAGCGCCTGGCGCAGATCGTCATCGGGCAGGGTCTGGGCATAGTAGAGCACCAGATAGCGTACCAGCGTCTTGGGGATGGAACTGTTTACGCCATACATGGACATATGGTCGCCGTTATAGGTGGCCCAGCCCAGCGCCAGCTCTGACAGATCGCCGGTCCCGATGACCAGCCCGCCGCACTGATTGGCTACATCCATCAGCACCATGGTACGCTGCCGGGCCTGACTATTCTCATAAGTAGTATCATGGTTATTTTTATCATGCCCAATGTCCTGGAAATGCTGCTCTACGGCATGATGAATGGGGATTTCCTGAAGGGTGGCTCCCAGGCAGCGGGTCAGCGTGCAGGCATTTTGATATGTCCGGTCTGTAGTGCCAAAGCAGGGCATGGTAATGGCATGGATGCCGCTGCGGTCCAGTCCCAGCAGGTCGAAGGCCTTTGCGGTGACCAGGAGCGCCAGAGTGGAATCCAGGCCTCCGGAGATGCCGATGACCACATTTTGGCAATGGGTGTGGGCAAGTCGCTTTTTCAGTCCCATGGCCTGGATCATCAAGATTTCATTGCAACGGCGTTCCCGGTCCGCCTGCGCCGGCGGAACAAAGGGAGTGGGCTGATACTGGCGGGTGAGGGTGGTCTCTGCCAGGTCTTCAAAGGAAAATACCTCTACGCTATATCCCGCATCCTCCGGAGAGGATATAGGAAATGTGGTAATGCGCCGGCGTTCATTGGCCAGACGTCCCAGATCCAACTCTGTGATAGCGGTTCCGTTTTCAAATCGCGATGTTTCCTGAAGGATAACTCCGTTCTCTGCGATGAGATTGTGGCCGGCAAAGACCAGATCGGTAGAGGACTCGCCTTCTCCGGCATCAGCGTAGACATAGCCGCATACCAGACGGCCGGACTGGTTCTCTATCAGCTGTCGCCGATATAAATCTTTGCCTGTGGTCTCATCGCTGGCAGAAAGATTGGCGATCACCGTAGCGGAGGCGGCAGCGTGGCTGCAGGAGGGCGGGGCCGGCATCCACAGGTCTTCACAGATCTCCACCCCAAGAACCAGCTCCGGCAGGTTCTCGGCGGCAAAGAGAAGCTTAGGGCCAAAGCTGATCCCTTCTCCTTCTTCTCCCAGTTCCGGGATATCAATATAATCATTTTCTTCAGGCGCCGGCGCAAAGTGGCGGGCTTCATAGAATTCGGAATAATTGGGAATGTTCTGCTTGGGAACCAGTCCCAGAAGCTCTCCCCGGTGGAGGACGGCGGCCACATTATACAGGCGGTAATGGTAAAGGAAGGGGAGGCCTACCAGTGTGAGCATGTCCATCGATGCCGAAGCGGCCAGGATGTTTTTCAGGCCGGTTAAACAGCCTTTTAGCAGAACATCCTGCAAGAACAGATCGCCGCAGGTATATCCGGACAGACAGAGCTCCGGGAAGACGGCCAGCCGCGCACCGGAAGCCCAGGCAGTCTCCATTTCCTGTATAATCTGTTGGGTGTTATATTCTGTGTCAGCTACCCGGATATCCGGGGTGATAGCAGCGGTCTTTAGAAATCCGTCTTTCATGATCATATCCCTTTCTCGTAATAGAAAATCTTATTTCTTTCTATTCTTGTCTAAGAAATAAGTAATATACAAAGATAGCATATTAATTATAAAAATGCCTATGGTAAATGTCAAGAAAGGGTCAGTTGACATTCGGGGATGCCTATATTAAATTATATTTAGTATAGATCATACGGAGGAAATAAAACATGGATACAAAACTGTTGACGGTTTCTCAAACTAAGGAATATTGGGAAGACAATATATCAGTATCGGATACTCCACAGCTAATATCACTTTTTTCCGGATGCGGGGGGATGGATCTGGGTTTTAAAAAGGCAGGATTTGATATTATATACGCAAATGATTTTGATTCTGATGCCCAGGCAGTATATTCGCTCAATATAGGGGAAATTGATAAAAGGGATATATTATCAGTTGGAGAAGATGAAATTCCCGATGGTGATATTTTAACAGCAGGTTTTCCATGCCAACCCTTTTCAAATGCTGGAAATCGTAAAGGTGTATATGATTCAAGAGGCATGTTATATAAAGAATGCCTGAGAATAATTAAGAAAAAAATGCCTAAAGTGATCGTATTTGAAAATGTTAAAGGTTTATTGTCAACAAAATACATTGATGGAAGAAACTTAGCGGAAGTAATTATTGAAGATCTGTCTGATATGAATAACATAGGTTATAATGTTGTTTATCAACTTGTAAACGCATCGGATTATGGCGTACCACAAAATAGGCAAAGGGTTGTTTTTGTCGGTGTGCGTAAAGATATGGGCATCACTTTTCAGTTTCCCAAAAAGCAAGATAAGAAAAAATTAACTCTAAATTACGTTTTAGATCTTCCTGATAATGTAGCGAATAACATTGACTGGCCCTTGTCGCCGCAGGCATTGGAAATGGTTCAGTATATTCCTGAAGGCGGTTCGTGGAAAAATGTTCCATACGAACATTTAGCGCCTCGTTTTCAAAGAATACGGAATAATATGAAAAAATATCATTCCCCTAATTTTTACAGGCGTTTTTCACGGGATGAGATTTGCGGTACAATGACGGCATCTGCTCAACCTGAAAATTGTGGTATTATTCATCCTACCGAAAATAGAAGATATACTGTTCGGGAAGTCGCTCGGATCCAAACCTTCCCTGATGATTTTAACTTCTTAACAGATACGCCGCGAAATATTACGGCAATGTATAAAGTTATAGGAAACGCTGTTCCTGTTACATTGGCATATAACATTGCCTCTGCGATCATGGAGCAAGTTTTTGCCAAAGGAAAACAGAATAAGTAGGAGGGAATTATGGATACAGATAAAGCCTATTTGTTAGGACTTATTATAGGCGGTGGAATTTTTGGGAACGCTGAAGACGTTTTTAGTATTCGTCTGCCATATAAAAAATGGGGTTCATATCTTGAGAATCCGCAGCGTGCAGGAGAAATAGCAGGAGATATTTTTCGCAAAGTCGGACAGATGTTTCGGGCAATATATAATCTTTCTGTTCAATATGAAGCAACGCCTGGAGGGACATGGACGATTCTCTGTGAAGGAGATACAACCATGATCAAAGAGGATCTTTCTTATTATGGAATCATATGCGAAGGAGAATTGCGAGGGAATGCGGATTTAAGCCCGATCATTGAAGAATTGATCGATGATAATCTGAAACGCCGATTTATTGCAGGCCTTGCAGATACAATCGGCAGCATGGCAAAGTCACAACGCCGATTTACAGACGAACATCAGATCATATCTTTTGAAATCAAGGGATATAATTTCAAATTTGTCTGCGACCTGTGCCGGCTGCTATACAGCATAAATTGTATTCCAGATCAAATAAATTGGAATCACCCCAATATCCATTGCACAAGCGATCCCTATTACATTCAGTGGAATAAGGGGTTTAAGTTGCGCATATTACTTGACCAATATGCTCAATTCGGAGCATTTGCATTTAGAACAAAAGCAGAAACATCAAACGAAAATCGCAAATTACAAAGAAAAACACATATTGCCGAAATATGTGAAACAAGAGATATGCACATTACGCCATCTACAGTACATCCTGCTGAAAATGATGTGCGATTGCCAGAAATTATTCGAGGGGGACATTATATTCATTTTAGGCACTTTTGTGTTGTTATGGGTTGTGAACATGCTCCATATTGTAAGATCAAAGAGCAATTTGAGCATCTTGGCGAACTTATTAATCCATTTCCGATCCTGCATAAAGATACTTACATACAGATAGAGAAAATACTTGAAGCAGATTCCCTGTTGTCTGGCCGCAATTACGATATTGTCAATATTAATGCAGGTTCACTTCTGAAAACATATAACGAAAATCGCAACACATTATTATATGGGACCTCTGCTAATAATGGATATCCAATAACTGAAATACTTCAGGCGGTTGCCTACGTCATTGCAGATGATAATGAATTATCCGGGAAACGCCCGAAAGGATATATTCGGATAATTGAGCGGCATGTGAATAATGATCAGAGCTTATCCGTTGAAGTGAGAAAGCCGGATTTGCTTACCCCATTAGTCATTGTTGGGAATGGAAGAGGTGCATTGATTGGCGCAAGAAATCCTGATGTTTATAGAAGGTTAGTAATGAACTCATCTGAAAATGAATATAAACTACTGATTCGCCCGATCACAGAGGAGGACTTGCAGAATGCCTAATAAACATAATCGCAATGAAGTTTCCTATTATCCAGAGATACAAAACTTTATAGAAGCTCAGATTAAAAGTAATTTTCAGGCAAAATGTCATAAAGAACTTAGTGTCTTTTGGGGTATTGGAGAATTAAAAACAAATCTTCAAAGAATAATTTCAGAAAATCCGGAGCAATGTATTTGCGTAAAAAAATTTGCACAAAGTGTTCCACCCTTAAACCTTGATATTTTTGCTTTAATTACAGATGGAATGCAGTTTAAAATATTGATTCTTGAAATCAAACGAATGGAAAATGCCGGACTGAAAGAATGGTCGCAGCTTGTTGGATATTGTCTGGTTTCCGGAGCAAAATATGGTTTGTTAGTCAATATTGACAATGGAGCAAGTCAGCGGTTATCGCACATTCTTTCTACTAAAAATCATATTTCAGATATTCAGGTTATTGTTGATGGGGAAATCCATGAACATTGTTTAGGATTCATGCAATGGGATAGTTTAACGCAAAGTTTTGAATATAGCAATCTGGGGATGATCAAGTCTTTATCTGGACTGAGCGGCTATCTTGCAGATGAATTCAAAGGAATTTAGTATAAATATAAGCATTTATTTTCTTGTCAGAAGATAAGTTCAAGTGATATAATAGAAGTAGAAAATAGATGAGTGATGAAAAAAAGCAGTATCTCTGCGATGGGTCCGGATCCAGAGGGGTACTGCTTTTTTCTCCCCTGGAAGTCATGGGGCATACCAAAGCAGTAATTCTTGGCGGTCAGTCTGACTGGTACACATGACTTTGGCCGTTATGGGCACAATACAATAAAGAAAAGGAGGAGAAGCTTATGACACGAATCATCACAGAACAATCACTAAAAGCCTTTCAGGAACATCTTTACGAAGAAGAAAAGCAGTCTGCTACGATCCAGAAGTATATCAGAGACCTGCGCAAGCTCATGGATTTTGCTAAAGGGCGGGAGCTGACCAAGAAGACCATGATCCGTTACAAGGAAAGCCTGAAGGAAAACCGGCAGTACAAGACCAGCAGCATCAACTCCTATCTGGTGGCGGCCAACCGTTATCTGGAATATATGGGCTGGTATGATCTGCGGGTTAAGACCTACAAGGTACAGAAGGAGGCCTTTCTGCCGGAAGAGAAAGACTTAAGCCGGGAAGAATACCGGAGGCTGGTAGCTGCAGCCCGGCGTACCGGCAGGAACCGGCTGGCATTACTGCTTCAGACAATCTGCGCTACCGGGATGCGGGTCAGTGAGCTGGAGATGCTTACAGTCAAGGCGGTCCGGCGGGGGACGGCGGATATCTATTGTAAGGGCAAGGAACGGCAGATACTGCTTCCCCGGGCGCTCCAGGTAGAGCTGCTGCACTACATCCGGACCCGGAAGTTAAAAGGAGGAGTCGTATTTCAGACAGCCAGCGGGAAAGCCATGGACCGGAGCAATATCTGGAAGGAAATGAAGGCATTGTGCCGGGAGGCGGGAGTTGCCCCGGAGAAAGTATTTCCCCATAACCTCCGCCACTTATTTGCTAAGACCTTTTATGAAAAGAGTAAAGACATTGGAAAGCTGGCAGACATTCTGGGACATGCCAGCATAGAAACCACCAGGATCTATATAAAAACATCCAGCTGTGAGTATCGAAGGCAGCTGGACGGACTAAAGCTTGTATTCAGTTAAACAAATCTATAAGATACCAAATATCATATTTAATAGGATACCACATAATAAGAATTATGTGATCGTATCCCAGTTACGTATAAAGTATTATAGCATGATAATGCAAGGATTTCAATCTTTTTTCCATATTGATTTTTATACCCGTATTCCCTAATGTTTTTAATATTTCTGCTAGTTCTTTCTTGATGATTTGACTTGATTTTTACCTAAAGCCCCATTTTCCGGGCATTCACCCTCTCTTTTTCCGAATAATACATAATTCTTATTATGTGGTAATCCTGTAGTCGAATGGATATGCAAGGAGGTGACATTGCACAAAAGGCAGGAGCCATACAAAGATTAAAGTTTTCGTGAGGAAAGGAGAAAGAAGTTGAAAACATTTACGTGGAAAAAGTTACTAAGCGCCGTTTTGGCGGCATCCATGGTTGTTACGCTGACGCCCATTGACGCCAGGGCTTCCGTGGGAACAATAGAAAAATCGGCATCCGTAAAGAAGGCAGAGGCCCGGAGTATTGATGATGTCCTGGAGCAGGCGTCTCAAAAGGACACAGAAGGTACAACGCTGGGTGAAGGCGTAAGTTATTGGTATTTTAAGGATGCTATAGAAGGTGTAGTGGATGCAGGAACCCTGTACATTAAAGGAACTACTGGGGAGGAAGAGGTTAACAAAAATCAGTCTACAGCTGTCCAAAATGCGCTGACCAAAGCGGACAGTGAAGCAAAGATCGGTACACTGATCATAAAGAAGGTGGGCAGTATTGCCGGATTTTCTTCCATCAGTACCATGACAAAGCTTACATTAGACGAAGTAAAAACAATTGCAAACGAGTCGTTTACTGCCAATTACAGTTTGGTGGAGATTGATCTGGGAAAAGCTTTAACAGCAATTGGAGATTATAGCTTTGGAGGCTGTAGAAGCCTGGATCATGTGGATATACCGGCAGGGGTGTCTACGTTAAGTAGGAACATTTTTAACGACTGTAAATCATTGTCAGACATAGCAGTCCGCACCACAGTGGAAGAGGTGGGGGATTTGTATGTCCCCGGCTCAAGAGGCACTTCCTATTACCCCTTTATAAGCTGTAATAATATAACCATATATGTGGCAGATCTTAGTAATGCCATGGCTGCGGCTATTAAAAAATGCTATGACGAAAATGTAAATAAGACAAGTACAGTTATGACATATACCCTGAAGACTCTGGCAGACTATGATAAGAAGGTTGTGGCTCAGGGAGAGGTAACGATCAGCTGCGCTGATGTGAGAACGGATAAGCTTCCGCCGCAGCCAAAGATTGAGACCAATACCACAGGGATTGAAAACAGTAAGGTTACATGGCTGTATTATGATTCTAACAAAAATGCAGTCACCACGGCGCCGGATAAGCTGGCAATGGGAAAATATTTTGTCCGGGCCAAGCTGAGCGATGATACACACTTTATGATCATGAGTGATTATGCGGAATTTCAGGTGACGCCCGCCCTTGATTATAAGATTGAGGAAGGCGTGCTGACCATTACCTGCCCTCAGGATCTGGAGAGTATAGCCCTGCCTGATTATAGCCAGTTTGGTACGAAGATCATGCCCTGGGGGGATGAAGAATATACCAGTCTGGTGATCGGCGACAATATCACCAGTATTGGCACATATATGTTTTCCGATGTCAAGAAGCTTGCCTCTGTCAAAATAGGAAAAGATGTAACAGAGATTAAGTCAGGCGCTTTTTCCGGCTGTAGCGGCCTGAAAGAGATTGATGTATCCGGCAATACAAAGATTAGCGCCATTGGACAGAGAGCTTTTGAGAATACCGGCTTGACAGAGCTGGATTTCAGCAAATTTCCTGCACTGCAGGAGATCGGACAGAGCGCTTTTGCCGGCACCAAATTGACAGAGCTGGATTTTGCTGACAGTAAAACTCCGGCGCTGACAACAATCGGTTTAAGAGCATTTTCCAGCATTGCCACATTGAAGACAGTCAGCTTTGCTGGAAATACACAGATCACGGCACTTCCTAACTATTGCTTTAATGGGGACACAGCCCTTGACAGCGTTGATCTTGGGAATACCATAACATCCCTTGGCAGCAGCAGCTTTAATGGCTGTACCTCTCTTCAGAGTGTTGACCTGCGTAATACAGGGGTAACATCTATTGGCAGCTCGGCCTATGCCGGCTGTACCTCTCTGGCGTTAGTAAGGCTCAATGAGAACATTGACACTATTGGGGGAAATGCTTTTCAGAACTGCCTCCTGACCACCATGACCGGTCTGGAGAAGACTAAGATCACTGCTGCAAATAATTCATATGCCAACACATCCCTGCGTATCCTGGATCTGCCAGAGACAGTGACCAGCATAAGCAGTATGGCATTTAGCACTATGAATTCTCTGGAGACCCTGGTGGTTCGCGGTGAGATTAGCGGTACGATCAATAAAAACATATTTAATCGATCCTATCCTACTATTTATGTAAAGGACGCCGCCCAGCAGACAAAGTTCCGCGAGGCCTTAAGCAGCGTGGAAGCTTATAAGGACGATGCGAGCAAAGACAGCGGGCAGCAGAAGATCAAGCTGATCTCCGAAGGCAACTTCAAAAAGCAGGCAGTCCTGATGATCGGCCTGGAGAAGAACGAGATCGATTCCGGGGAGAAATTTACCTTCAGCACTACAGAAAAGGAAGGCGATGGAGACATCACCTATTACTATTACATTCAGACAGACAGCAATACATACGAGTATGCCAATCCGGACGACCCTACAGCGGTTCCCACAGCAGGCGGCATCTATTATATTGAAGGGCGGATGCCAGAGACAGAGCAGTATTATTCTGCGGTCAGCAACAGGGTAGCAGGGACTGTGATCGGGAGTTATGAAGGGGAGGATTATGCCTATAACCCGGAAACAAAAGTATTTACCATGAAGAAATTAAGCAATAATATTCCTTTATGGGAGTACCGTTTCCCAAATATCAAAAAAGAGGTACTGGAGATACGGTGGGCAGACGATGCAGAAGTAACCAGCTCTTTGGCATTTAGATCTTATAAGTCTGTTGTCAAAGTGAGCAATGTAAAGGATTTGAGCTATCAGATGTTCCAGGACTGCAGTTCTCTGACAGAGGTAGAGTTCTCTGATAACATGACATCTGACAGAATTGAAAATTATGCATTTTCTCAATGTACTTCCCTGGCGGCGATCACATTGCCGGATACGATCACTGGGATCAGGGACAATGCATTCCAAGGCTGCATCTCTTTGGAAAGTATTAATATACCGGTCAATGTAAGTGATATAGGGGGAAGCGCTTTCAGCAACTCCGGAATAAAGAATGTAGAGTTCCAGACCGATGCCAGCGGCGGTTGTAAATTAAAAAAGATAAATGGCAGTGCATTTGAGAAAACCAAACTGGAGTCAGTGGTCCTTCCGGATGTAACCAATAATCTGGAGCTTTGCGGTTCGGCTTTTAATTCCTGTGAATCTTTAAAATATGTTTACTTGGGAGGCGCAAAAAAGATAGATGCTGGTGCCTTTGTAAATTGTACTGCTTTAGAAAAGGTGGAATTCCCTGCCTTAACCCAAAAGGCTGATGGAGATGTAACCTTAGAACAGGCATTTAACAATGCAGGTACTAAATCAGAAAGCTTTGTAATGACATTAGGGTCTAATGTGGTAATCAAATGGAACGGTAATAATGCAGCCAGCGGACTTTCCGGTTCCGGTGTGACAGAGGTAGTCATGGAGGATGACCGCTATGCCAGCAATGGGAACACCCCGATTGAGAGCTGTTGTTTCCAGGATTGTACCCGTTTGAAGAAGCTGACGATTAAGAAAACCAACCATACAGAAAAAACGGCCAGGGGAATCGTAGAGAAGAACTTCGTTTCTGGCTGTCCGGAAGACCTTGTGATCTATGCAGCCGGGGATACGCTGGCGCTGCTGAAGGAAAACGGATATACCAATGC
>CANPZE010000012.1 GCA_947589315.1 uncultured Lachnospiraceae bacterium
TGTCAGGACGCCGGACCACTCATTGCGGATCCTCTTGTACTGACCGAACATATATCCAATCTCACGGGCGCCAGTTCCGATATCGCCTGCAGGAACATCACAATCCGGGCCGATGTGTTTACACAGTTCCGTCATGAAGCTCTGGCAGAAACGCATGATCTCGCCATCGCTTTTTCCCTTGGGATCAAAATCAGATCCGCCTTTGCCGCCGCCCATAGGAAGGGTGGTAAGGCTGTTCTTGAAAATCTGCTCAAAGCCCAGGAACTTGATAATGCTGGCATTTACCGAGGGATGGAGACGAAGTCCTCCCTTGTAAGGGCCGATAGCAGAATTAAACTGAATACGGAAGCCTCTGTTTACCTGTGTCTTGCCATTGTCATCGATCCAGGGAACGCGGAAGATGATCTGTCTTTCCGGTTCTACAATGCGTTCAAAAACGCCTGCCTCTACCAGGTCAGGTCTTTTCTCTACAACTGGTTCCAATGATGTAAATACTTCGGTTACTGCCTGGATGAATTCAGATTCACCGGCATTTCTCTTCTTTACTGTCTCCAGCAAGTCGATTAAATACTGATTTTTTAACGCCATTGCTAAAAAACCTCCTTCTATAATATTGTTTAGATATGGTATGGCATGTCCCGCATGCCTATATCCCTTCCAGTATTACATAAATAAAAAAAGAATTCAACAATTTTTTCTAGTTTTTCCAGGCAAAAACTGTAGATTATCGCTAAAAAAATACTTGTATACAAAAAAATTGCCGAAAGAGGAAGACAGTGTTCACAAAAGAAAAAATCTTTTTAACAAATCAGACATAATTTGGACATATTTTCTTACTATAATGAGGTACGGAAAGTGAAAACTTTCTACTCCCACCCTATTATACGCTGGATAACATAAGTTATCCAACAGAAAGAGCCTTAGAGGGCTCTTTTTGTTTTTCTGGAAACTAAGCATTTAACTTTGGGAGACAATGTGATAAAATGATAAAAAGTTACGATTGCTTCTGCTATATCAGGAGGGGACAGAGGAGAATTGGAGAGGAACAAAGAGTACTATGACATGGAAATACATTTTGTTTGATTTAGATGGAACCCTGACCGATTCCAGTGAAGGGATTTTAAATTGTATAAAATATGCCCTGGAGGCGGCAGGAAGGGATATCCCGGATACGAAGAGCCTAATGAGGATGATCGGGCCGCCGTTGATGGAAGGCTTTCAGGAAGTGATCGGGATGAATCGCCAGGAGGCAGCAGAGGCTACGATGAAATACCGGGAACGCTATAATGTGATAGGGCTTTTTGAAAATAAGCCCTATGAGGGGATCCAGCAGCTGCTGGCCGGGCTGAAGAAGGAAGGGAAATGTCTTGCGCTGGCTACCTCCAAGCAGGAGAATTGTTCCATGCGGATCCTGCGGCATTTTCATTTGACCCGTTATTTTGACGTGATCGTAGGAAGCACACTGGACGGCAGCCGGATTACGAAGCAGGAGGTTATCCAGGAGGTGTTTCAGCGTTTCCGCCTGAAGGAAGAGCAGAAGAAAGAAACGATCATGGTGGGTGACCGCCGGCAGGATATTCTGGGAGCAAAAGCCTGTGGGATAGCTTCCCTGGGGGTCTATTATGGATTTGCAGAGCAGGGGGAACTGGAACAGGCCGGAGCGGACTATATTACCCGTTCTGTGAAGGAGACGGGGAGATTTTTGGCAGAAAGAGAGGAAGGTTCTGATGGGGAAAGGACAGGGAGAGAAGTTGCCGGATCAGAAGAAGAATAAGAAAAACGCAGGGCTTCTTTTTTTAGGGGTTCTTGCTGTGGGGCTTTTTGTTGGCTGCGCCCTGATCCTGGCGCATCTTCTCCGGCCCGATAGGAAGGCAGAAGAGCAGGCAAAGGAGGAAGAGAAGCCTCACCAGGAGACACAGGTGAAGCTGGGCAAATACAAGGGAATCCAGGTATCTCTAAAGGTGACGCAGGAGGATCTGGATGCAGAGATCGAGAATATCCGGGAAGAGCATGCCACCTATGAGAAGCTCAGCGGTACGGTAGCGGATGGCGATCTGGTCTATGCAGAGTTTGAAGGATATGTGAATGGAGTAAAGGCAGATATCACCTGTGGCAGAGATTATGTGGAAGTAGGTTCGGGGGAATGGGTGTTTGAAAATGGGCTGATCGGGGCAGTAGCCGGAGAGGACAGCTCTTTTGTTGTTACGGTCCCCGAGAATTATTACCAGGATCCTTCCGTGGATGGGCAGGATGTGGAGTTCCGCGTTCGAGTAGAATATATCTGTGGGAAAAAGATCCTTCCCAAATATAACGATGATTTTGTACAGTCCATATCCAAAAAGTATAATACTGTGAAGGAGTACAACGCCCATTTAAAAAAGAGCATTGCTGCAGACTATCAGGAGAACCGGGCAGAATATGTCTGGCCGGAGGTGATGGTGGCGTGCAAGGTGAAGAACTATCCGGAGGAGCTTTTGAAAGAAGCAGAGCAGGAGGTTCTCCAGGGGTATTATGACATGGCGGATATCTATGGGATTACCAGGGAAGAGGCGTTCGTTTCCTTTGGCTACCAGGGAGAGGAGGACTTCCGGGAGAATGGACTGGAGGAACTGGCAGAGGAGACGGCTAAGGAATATCTGGTAGCCCAGGCAATTGCAGAGGCTGAAGGGATTACCTATGACGATAAGGACTACCAGGAAGTTGCAGAGGAAGAGTATTCCTATGTAGAAGAGAACTATGATTCCCAGCAAAGCTATGAAGCTGCCAACCAGAAGCTGCTTCAGCAGAAGACCCAGGTTAAGGTGGTTAAGGACTGGCTGGCAGAGCATGCGGAATATGTTTATTAGGACAGAGAGGAATTGTTAGAGAAGAAGGGAGGCGCCTATGGAAAAGGAAAAGTATGTGATTAATGGATATCAGTTTCAGACCAGGGCGGAATATGAGAGGGCGGGAAAAGAGAAGGAAACGATTGCCTATCTGACGGCTAACACGGATATGACGGATATGAAGGCGGTATTGAAGCTGTATAACCGTTCTGTGGAGAAAGAGGCGTTCCGCACTATTATAGGGCTGGAATTTCTATGTAATATGCGCAAGAAGCTTATCGCGAGTAAGATCGCATCGGAGGATACGCTGGCGCCTGTGACAGTTCCCGGAACCGGCAGGGCTGCCGGGGCGGGCCGTGAGAAACAGGAGGGACAGGGAAAGGATATTTACAAGGAGCGTTATGAAAATGCCGTTGCCAACCAGAAGATTAAAAACATATTGATCACTGTATTGGCATTGGTGATCATTGCTATGCTGATCATCACCTGGACTTCCAAATATACGGTATTTACCTATTTTACTGATTATAAGAATGATATCCGGAATGAAGTGATCGATGAAATGGAAGAATGGCAGCAGGAGCTGGAAGAGCGGGAGAAGGCCCTGGAGGATCAGGAGCCGGATACGGGGAAGGATCCTAATATGGACAAAAGCCAGGGGATGGGAGAATGAGCCGGATGGAACAGCGGGATGTTAGTGACAGAAGGGATGGATTTCAATGGATAAGCGAAAGATATTAGTAGTGGATGATGAACAGAGAATGCGGATCCTGGTCAGTGATTTCCTGAGTAAGAAGAATTTTCAGGTACTGGAGGCTGGAGACGGTGAAGAGGCATTAGAGGTCTTTTTCCATAATAAAGATATCGTTCTGGTGATCCTGGATGTAATGATGCCCAAGATGGATGGGTGGCAGGTGTGCCGGGAGATCCGGCAGTATTCCCAGGTCCCTATCATGATGTTGACGGCAAAGGCGAATGAAAAGGATGAATTGCTGGGGTTTGAGCTGGGCGTGGACGAGTATATTGCTAAGCCCTTCAGTCCCAAGATCCTGGTGGCCAGGGTAGAGGCCGTCTTAAGAAGGACCAATGCCATAGATGGGGAGGTCAAAGAGATCGGGGGGATCTCCATAGATCAGGCAGCTCATGAGGTGAGGCTGGATGGAAAGGTTGTGGAGCTGAGCTTTAAAGAGTTTGAGCTGCTCAACTATTTTATCAGCAACCAGGGGGTCGCTCTTTCCCGGGAGAGAATCTTAAATAATGTATGGAATTATGATTATTTTGGGGATGCAAGAACAATCGATACCCATGTAAAGAAGCTTCGGAGCAAATTGGGAGATAAAGGGGAATATATTCGGACTGTCTGGGGCATGGGATATAAATTCGAGGTGTGATCAGGTGATGAAAGAAGGAATCCGAAAAAGATTGCCAGGGCAGTCCATAAGGACAAAGCTGGTCTTGCTGCTGATCGTACTTCTGATCTTGACGATCGCAGCAGTCTGGCTCATGAATATTGTGTTTTTGCCGTCTTATTATGAATATAGCAAGGTATCCATGTTGTCAGAATCCTTCCAGGCAATGAATGATACTGTCTGTGGCGATACAGAATTTGCGCAGGAGGACGCGCTGTCCGAGAGCAGCCTGCTGTCCATTGAGCAGCTGGAAGCCAACCGTTCTATGAATATTTACCTCTTTCAGATCGGTAATTTCTATGGAAATCTGTATTATACCTTTGCTTATCCAGAGTTAAGCTCCCTCAGTGAAATGGAGAGGGAGATGGTCAAGGAGAAAACCTATGAATATGTCCTGTCCGTGATACAGGGAGAACGGAATACGCAGGGGAAGGAGCAGCTGCGCAGCAGGAAAAATTATAAGGTATATAAGGTCTATGATGAACGGATCCAGTCTAATTATCTGGAACTGTTTGGCCAGCTGGAAAATGATTCTTTTGTTTATATCCGCACCAATTACCAAAGTATGCGGGAGGGAGTAAGGATTTCTAACCGTTTTCTGGTATATATCGGCGTGGGGGTGATCCTGTTGGGAGCTGTTCTGATGATGGTGATCAGCGCTGACTTTACCAGGCCTATTCTGCAGCTGACGGATATCGCTACCAGAATGTCGGAACTGGATTTTGAGGCCAAGTACCAGGTTACCACCTGCGATGAGGTGGGAAGGCTGGGCAACAGCATCAACTCTCTGTCAGAGCGTCTGGAAAATACAATATCGGAGTTGAAAACGGCCAATAATGAATTGCAGAAGGATATTGAGAAGAAGATCCAGATTGATGAGATGCGGAAGGAATTTCTGTCTAACGTCTCCCATGAACTGAAGACGCCGATCGCATTGATCCAGGGATATGCGGAGGGACTGGCAGACAATATCAGCGATAATAGTGAAAGCAGGGAATTTTACTGTGAGGTGATTATTGATGAAGCAGACAGAATGAATAAGATGGTAAAAAAGCTTCTCGCGCTGAACCAGATCGAATTTGGGGAAGAACAGATCACCTTTGAGCGTTTTAATATTGTGGAGGTGCTGAATTCTGTCATCCAGTCTGCTACACTGTTGGCGGAACAGAAGGGAGCTCAGATCTCTCTGCAGGCAGAAGGGGCGGTTTATGTGTGGGCTGATGAATATATGGTCGAGGAAGTCATTACCAATTATATCAGCAATGCGATCCACCATGTGGATGAGAGGGGAGAGATTAAAGTCACAGTGAAGGAGCAGGAAGATGTAGTGCGGATCACCGTATTCAATACCGGCCAGAATATCCCTCAGGAGGAATTAGATAAGATATGGATTAAGTTCTACAAAGTGGATAAAGCCCGGACCAGAGCCTATGGGGGCAGTGGGATCGGCCTGTCGATCGTCAAGGCGGTCATGGACGCCCTGCACCAGGATTATGGGGTCAGAAACTGTGAGGATGGCGTAGAATTCTGGTTTGAACTGGATTGCCGCAGCTGATCGCCCTGTGTGTTTCGTTTTCTTGCGTAAAAGGGGAAAACATGTTACAATGAGAATAATTTAGGGTCATGTACAGATTTCACAAGGAGGGAGTAAATTTGAAGAAAAAGGCGGTTGCAGCGGCGCTGTCTGTAGCAGTGTTGCTGACGGGTTGTACCTCGGTTCCGGATCTGACCAGCGCGGATCAGAATATGGAAGCAGAATATATGGCAGGAGCCTTATTAAAATATGATAAGAATTATGAGTATTCCTTAGATTATGACCGTTCTGTGCTGGATGCCACTCCTACGCCGGAGCCCACTCCCAGCGCTGCGCCGGCTGCTACTCCTGGCGTGACAGGGCAACAGGGGAGCGATGGGGCATCGCAAGGTCCGGAGCAGGCGGAGCCGCAATCCGTTTCTTTGGATCAGCTGCTGGGCAAAAAGGATATCCAGGTCCGGGTTCAGGCCTGCAATCTGAAAAAAACCTATGGCACTAGCTATGCGAAAGTAACGGCCCAAAAGGGAAACCGGCTTTTGGTGGTTCATTTTAATATAAAGAATACCGGAAAGGCGGCCAGAAAAGTGGATCTGTCTGGCAACGGAGTGCGCTATACGTTGAATATAGGCGGAGAGGCAGTGGCAAGCCCTCTGTTATCTATTGTAGACGACCTGCAGTATTTTAAGCAGAAGATAGGCGGCGGAGAAAGCCGGCAGGCGGTATTGATCTTTGAGATTAAACAATCCCGTTCTGTGAAGGATGCGGAGCTTTTCGCCTCCAGGGAAGGGTATTCCTCGAAGATCTCCTTGGATTAAGGAATAATTGATACAAATATAAAAAAGGCATTCGATGGTCTGCATCGTGAAAGGAAGGTATTTTATGGAAACAGGTATTTTATTGGAAAGTGGAACGAATGAACTGGAGATCCTGGAATTTCGCGTGGGAGAAAATTATTATGGGATTAATGTGGCAAAGGTGCGGGAAATCCTGCCATATCAGACCCCTACGCCCATTCCCAATTCGGATCCAAGGATTGAAGGGATTTTTATGCCCAGGGATGAGATCATTTCCATTATCAATCTGGCAGAGGTAATGGGGAAAAGGAACCAAGACAATATAACAACCGATATGTATATCATTACTAATTTTAACCGGTTAAATACCGCCTTTCATGTGCATGGGGTAGCCGGCATCCACAGAGTATCCTGGTCTTCCATTGTAAAGCCTGATTCTACAGTGAATGCGGAGGGAAAGGGAATGGCGACCGGCATTATCCGTATTGACGGACGGCTGGTGATCATCCTTGACTTTGAGAAGATTGTTTCTGAGATTAATCCGGAGACCGGCCTGAAAACTTCTGATGTGGATCATATGAAGGGCCGTAAGAGAGTGGATTATCCGATTCAGATTGCCGAGGATTCTCCGCTGTTGAGCAAGATGCTGGAGAATTGCCTGCAAAAGGCAGGATTTACGAATATCACTATGTCCGCCAATGGGCAGGAATGTTGGAATAAGCTGTGTTCCTACAGGGATGCGGGTACTTTGGACCAGCATGCAGCCTGCATTATTACAGATATTGAGATGCCGCAGATGGATGGGCATCATCTGACCAAACTGATCAAGGAAGATCCGGAAATGAAGGAAATACCGGTCATTATTTTCTCTTCCCTGATCAATGATGAAATGCGGCGCAAGGGAGAGACCCTGGGAGCAGACATGCAATTGTCTAAGCCGGAGATCGGCCAGCTGGTAGAGGCTATAGACACTGTATTGGGAACTGCAGGGGAATAAGAGAGACAGATAAAGTGGCAGTACTTCAATGTTCGATAAGGAGAATGGCAGTTTGAGCGATTTAAATAACCAGGATGCAGAAGGCATCGATGTGGATCTGAATGAGATGGACAATCTGGACGATTTTATGAATCTGGAGGATTTTGCCAGTCTGGAGAATCTGGAAGAGCTGGATGATCTGAATGACATACCGGATCTGGAAGGAATGGAGCCGGAGGCCGCTCCTGATGTAGGGCTGGATGCTTTAGATGGGTTTGACGATCCAGAAGAAGGGGATATGTTTAATATTACTCTGCCCGATGAGGAAGAGGGAAACAATGAGGAGGACGTGGACAGCATGCTGGAAGGGCTGCTGGATGACCTGGATACCAAAGGATCCCTGGAGGAAGAAGCTGTTCCTGATGAATCGGTGGACGATATGGGAGACCTGTTACATATGCTGGGAGGCTCAGATTCAGATTCAGAAGAAGATACGGCTGAGCCGGAGAAGGCAGAAGACAGCAAAGAAGATGCTGAGGAAGAAGATCTCTTATCATTGGTAGAGAATTCCGATATGGACCAGCTGACGGCAGAGGAACCTGAGGAAGAAGAGAAGGAAAAGAAACCAGGACTGATGAAGCGTCTCTTCGGCAATATAGTGACCGATGAGATCGCGGAGGCAGAACGGGCTGCCATGGAAGCGGAAAAGGAAGCTGCCGGCCAAAAGGAGCAGGAGGCTGCGATCAAGAAAGAAGAAGCAGCGGCGGCGAAGGCAGCCAAAGCGGAAGAAAAGGCGGCGGCTAAAGCGGCCAAGGCGGAGGCCAAAAAGGCTAAAAAAGCTCAAAAGGCAGAAGCCAAGGCGGCGAAGAAGGCAGAGAGAGAAGCAGAAGCGGCCGAGGAACTGCAGGTGACCGGCAAGCTTAATAAAGTAGGCGTATCGATTATCGTTGTATTGACTGTGATATTCCTGGCAGGAGAGATTTCCGGGACGCAGATTTTCAGTTATCGGAGCACAGTAAATGCAGCCAAGGATTATCTGAAAGCCAAAAAGTATACGCAGGCATATGAGGAAATTCTCGGAACCAACATGAAGAAAAAGGATCAGGAGACCTATGATAAGATCGTCACTGTCATGAAGGTGCAGCGTTCCCTGAATGCCTATGAGAGCTATATGAATATGGGATACACCCCGGATGCGTTAAATTCCCTTTTGGTGGGAATGCGGCGTTATGATGAAAATATCGAGAAGGCCAGAGGGCTGGAGGTGGATCAGGACCTGGATTCCTGCCGGGAAGAAATTCTTACTATATTATATGATGAATTTGGATTGTCTGAAAAGGCTGCTTATGATATACTTGCTTTGGAAAAGGAAGAGTATACAGAAAGAGTTGTCGAGCTCGGAACAGACAATAAGTAAGCAAGGGAGAGTCTCGTGGGACTCTCCTTTTTGGCATCCTTACAAGGATAGCAGATTGCGGGAAGGAAGAGGCAGGATATGATAGCCATTATTGATTATGATGCAGGAAATCTGAGAAGCGTGGAGAAGGCGCTGCTGTCTCTGGGACAGGACTGCGCAGTGACCCGGGATCCGAAACAGATCCTGGATGCGGAGAAGGTGATCCTGCCAGGGGTAGGGGCTTTCGGAGATGCGATGGAGAAGCTGAAGCATTTTGGATTAATCTCAGTGATTCGGGAGGTGGCAGAAAAAGGGACACCATTCCTTGGGATCTGTCTGGGGCTGCAGCTGCTTTTTGAGAGCAGCGATGAATCCCCTGGGGTGCAGGGGCTTTCCCTGTTAGAGGGCAAGATCAAAGCGATTCCTCCCAAAGCCGGATATAAGATTCCTCATATGGGGTGGAATTCTATTAAGATTGCCCCCAACGCCAGGTTATTTCAGGGGATTCCCCAGGATTCCTATGTATATTTTGTACATTCCTATTATTTGGAGGCAGGCCATCCCGAGGAGGTCGCGGCGACTACGGAATATATTACGCCTATTCATGCCTCTGTGGAGAAAGGAAACCTGTTTGCCTGCCAGTTCCACCCGGAGAAGAGCGGTGATATCGGGCTGCAGATCTTAAAGAATTTCTGTGATCTCGACTGAGCAGGGAAGTGTTGGAGAGAAAGGATGGACAGAATATGTTTACGAAAAGAGTGATCCCATGTCTGGATGTTCATAATGGCAGAGTAGTAAAGGGCGTGAACTTTGTAAATCTGCGGGATGCAGGGGATCCTGTAGAGGTAGGGGCGGCTTATGGCAGAGAAGGGGCGGATGAGCTGGTGTTCCTGGATATCACAGCCTCCTCCGATGCAAGGGAGACGAAGGTTGATATGGTGCGCCGGGTCGCGGAGACGGTATTCATTCCCTTTACAGTAGGGGGAGGGATCCGTACCGTGGAGGATTTTAAGGTAATCCTCCGGGAAGGGGCGGATAAGGTATCTGTCAATTCTGCAGCCATTATGAATCCGAATCTGATCTCGGAGGCGGCGTTGAAATTTGGCAGCCAATGCGTTGTTGTTGCCATTGATGCTAAGCGGAGGGCCGATGGAAGCGGCTGGAATATTTATAAAAACGGCGGCCGGGTAGATATGGGGATCGATGCTGTAGAGTGGGCGATGAAAGCAGCCCAATTGGGGGCTGGGGAAATCCTTCTTACGAGTATGGACTGCGATGGAACGAAGAATGGGTATGATAATGAACTGACCAGGGTCATTTCTGACAATGTCCCTATCCCGGTGATCGCCTCCGGGGGAGCAGGGAAGCTGGAACATTTCCGGGATGCTTTTACGCAGGGCCATGCAGAGGCTGTACTGGCAGCATCTCTTTTTCATTATAAGGAACTGACGATCCGGCAGGTAAAGGAATACCTGCGTCAGGAAGGGATCAGTGTCCGGTTGGACAGTTAAAGGCAGAGAAGGGGGAAGAACCATGGCAATGATTCAGAATGACTGGCTGGATGCGATACGGGGAGAATTTGGAAAGCCCTATTACCGGGAATTATTTGAGTTTGTAAAAGAGGAATATAGCCGGGTGGTAGTATATCCCCCGGCAGATGATATTTTCAATGCATTTCATTTCACTCCCTTATCTCAGGTTAAAGTCCTGATATTGGGACAGGATCCCTACCATAATGTACATCAGGCCCATGGGCTGAGTTTCTCCGTGCCTGCGGACCAGAAGGAGATCCCTCCGTCTCTGCAGAATATTTATCAGGAGCTGAAAGAGGATCTGGGCTGTAAGATTCCGAACAATGGCTATCTGAAGAAATGGGCGGATCAGGGCGTCCTTTTACTCAACACAGTATTGACTGTGCGGGCGCATCAGGCCAATTCCCATCAGGGGAAGGGCTGGGAGCAATTTACGGATGCAGTGATCCAGGCGGTAAATTCCCAGGACAGGCCGATTGTGTATATGTTGTGGGGAAGGCCGGCGCAGAGCAAGATACCAATGTTGACGAATCCCAAACATCTGA
The DNA here is from genome assembly GCA_947589315.1 of uncultured Lachnospiraceae bacterium. GTDB lineage: Bacteria > Bacillota > Clostridia > Lachnospirales > Lachnospiraceae > Jutongia. The sequence goes on from CANPZE010000012.1 coordinate 11,012, forward strand.
TATTAAAAGCGCCCCATCCCAGTCCGTTGTCTGCATACCGGGGGTTCTTTGGCTGTCGGCATTTCAGCGCCGCCAATGCATTTCTTCAGGAACATGGGGCAGAACCTATCGACTGGCAGATTGAGGATGTATGATAAGTAATCATAAGAATTGAGAATAAAGGGAGGGTCTCTATGGAGACAGAGAGAAGCAAAAACGATACAGAGAAGGCTGCAGGGAAGGCAACAGCGAAAAAGGCCGCATCCGGGAAAGCAGGGACGAGAAGCAGCGGAGGGAGCAAGGGCAGTAAAGGGACTGCCGGAGCAAAGAAAGGTACCAGGAAGGCTGCCGCCGGGAAGAAGACGGCGCTGGCGCCATCGGACCTGAAGGATCCCCTGGTGTTCGGCCTGGATATTGGGACCAGGAGCATTGTAGGAACTGTCGGTTATAAGAAAAGTACGGACCGTTTTGTGGTAGTGGCGCAAGTATCCCGGGAACATGAGACAAGATCCATGCTGGACGGGCAGATTCATGATATCAATGCGGTAGCAGAGACCATCCGCCAGGTAAAGGAGGAGCTGGAGGCGCTGCTGGACAGAAAGCTGACAGATGTATGCATTGCGGCGGCAGGACGCGTACTGAAGACTGTGGTTACTGAGGCAAAGGTCGAATTTAATTATGAGACTGTGATCACCAGCGAACATATTTATTCTCTGGATATGCTGGGGATCGAGAAGGCCTATGAGCTTCTCCGACAGGAAAAGCACAGCGATGAGCTGCAGTTTTACTGCGTGGGATATTCTGTGATCCGCTATTACCAAAATGACTATCCGATATCCAATCTGGAAGGGCATAAGGCCAATTCCATCAGGACGGAGCTGATCGCCACCTTCCTGCCGGATGAGGTGGTAGATGGGTTGTATGCTGCCGTAGAAAAGGCAGGGCTTTTCGTTGCCAATCTGACCCTGGAGCCCATTGCCGCCATTAATGTTGCGATTCCGGAGCGTTTTCGTCTCCTGAACATTGCCCTGGTAGATGTCGGAGCCGGTACCTCAGATATTTCCATTACCAATGACGGGAGCATCCTGGCCTATGGGATGATCCCTGCGGCGGGGGATGAGGTGACCGAATGTATTGCCCGCCATTACCTTACCGATTTTGCAGAGGCTGAGAAAATCAAATGTCAGAGTACTACCAGGAAACAGGTATCCTACCATGATATTATGGGACTGTCCCATAGGGTATCTGCAGAAGAGGTAGCCCAGATTACAGAGGAAACCGTCCGTTCGATCACCCGCCAGGTGGCAGACAGGATCATTGCCTTAAACGGGGATAAGCCGGTAAGCGCTGTATTTCTTGTAGGGGGCGGCGGGAAGGCAAGGGGATTTGCCTCTTCGCTGGCAGAGTACCTGGGAATCCAGGAAGAAAGGGTGGCTATCCGGGGCGCTGAAGTGCTGGGGGGAGTACAGTTCCTCCAGGAGGGGATCAAAGTAGATTCCCTGCTGGTAACGCCGATAGGCATCTGCCTGAATTATTATGAACAGAGAAATAATTTTATCTTTGTAACCGTAAATGGGGAGAGGATCAAGTTATATGACAATAGCAGGCTGAGTGTGGTGGACGCTGCCTTGCAGGTTGGTTTTCCTAATGACGAGCTGTTTCCGAAAAGAGGAAAATCTCTTAATTATTATGTAAATGGGAAGAAGCGGATGCAGCGGGGCAATGCGGGAGAGGCGGCAATCGTCAAGGTGAACGGACGGGAGACCGGCCTGAATGATGGGATTGTCCAGAATGATAAGATTGAGATTATTCCTTCCACGCAGGGGAAGGATGCAGAGTTAGAGGTGGGACAGATTCCGGAATATCGTTCTACCATGAGCTTTACCTTCAATGGCAAGCCTGTCCTTTGCCCTCGTTTTGTACGGGTGAATGGGGAGCTCGTATCAGAATTTTATAATATCCAGGAGGGGGATCGGATTGAGATCCTGGCTTATTATACTCTGGAACAGGTTCTGGAGTTTATGGATATCATATACCGGGGCAGGATCTATGTGAACAATGCGGCGGCTCAGATGGATACCAGGGTCTATGATAATTTTTCTGTGGCCTGTGAGATCAAAAAAGAGGAGCCGAATTATCAGCAGCTGATGGAGGAATATGGAGATGGCCAGGTGCCGGAGGCGATCCGGAACGGTGAGATCATGCCGGAGGACATGGAATTGGAATCTGTGTTTGACACAGAGGAGCCTGTTCCGGAGGACCAGGAGGAAGCAGGAGAGGAGCATTCCGAAGCAGAGGATTCCCAGGAATGGGAGGAGGATGAGCCGATCTCCCCAGGTGAGGCAAAGCCATCCCCTGTGGCAGAACCGGCTGTGGATATTTCCGTGCAGGTCAATGGGGAAGAGGTGATACTGAGGAATAAGCCGAAGTATATATTAGTAGATGTGCTGGACTTTTATCCCTTTGATCTGGCGGTGGCCGGCGGGGATCGGCTGGAGACCAGGATCAATGGGATTGACAGTGATTTTACAGCCCCGGTGAAAGCGGGGGATGTGATTACGATACAATGGGTATCAAATGGATGAGAAAGGGATAGAAGAACATGGAGATTTGCAGTATTGCCAGTGGCAGCAGTGGAAACTGTGTCTATATCGGGCATGGGGGACGGCATATTCTGATCGATGCCGGGATCAGCCGGAAACGGATCGTAGAGGGGTTAAAAAGCCTGGGGGTGGCGCCAGAGCAGTTAGATGGGATTTTTGTTACTCATGAACACAGCGACCATATCCAGGGGATTCCCATGATGGCCAAGATGTTTCATACTCCCATCTACGCAACGGCAGGGACATTGGATGCCATTCGTCAGAAGGATAAGGAGCAGGTGATCGCTCTGGAGCAGATGTTCCAGGTGTGTGCAGACAGGCCGGTAAAGCTGGGGGAAATGCAGATCATGCCCTTCCATACATATCATGATGCTTCGGAGCCCGTCTGCTATTCCATAGAGGCAGGGGGGCATAAGGCCAGCATTGCCACTGATATGGGAAAATATGATGAGTATATTATTGGACATTTGGAGGGAAGCGAATTTCTGCTCTTGGAGGCAAATCATGATATCAGCATGTTAGAAGCAGGAAAATATCCCTATTCCCTGAAACGGAGGATACTGAGTGACACCGGACATCTTTCTAATGATGACACCGGCCGTCTGCTATGCCGGCTGATGGGAAGAGGATTACGCTATGCCTTCCTTGCCCATCTTTCTAAGGAAAATAATTATCCGGAGCTGGCCTATGAGACTGTGCGCTGCCAGCTGTGGGAAAAGATGGGAAGCAGGGAGATGCCTTTTCATCTGGAAGTAGCAGAAAGGGAAAGGCTGTCCATGCCGGTGGTCCTGTAAAAACAAGGCGTTATCAACTAAAATATAAGCGTGGCAACGCAGAAAAGAGGGAAATGATGAAGAGAACCGTAATAACTGTAGTAGGGAAAGACAGCGTGGGAATTATTGCCCGGGTATGTACGTATCTTGCAGAGAATCAGGTGAATATCCTGGATATCTCCCAGACCATTGTAGATGGCTTCTTTAACATGATGATGATCGTGGATACTTCCCGGTGCAAGGTGGATTTTGGCGTCCTGGCGGATGAGATGGAGCGGATCGGTGAGGAAATGAGCTGTATCATCAAGGCGCAGCGGGAAGATATTTTTGATAATATGCACCGTATCTAGCAAAGACGATAGAGCAGGAATGGAGAGCGCTATGATAAATATATATGAGGTCCTTGAGACCAATGAAATGATTGAGAAAGAAAATCTGGATGTACGCACGATCACCCTGGGGATCAGCCTCCTTAGCTGTATTGACAGCGATCTGGAACGGCTGAAGGAGAAAATTTACGATAGGATCACTGACGTGGCAAGAGACCTGGTAACCGTAGGACAGGAGATTGAGAGGGAATATGGCATCCCTATTGTCAATAAAAGGATTTCTGTCACGCCTATCGCTCTGGTGGGCGGAGCCGCCTGCCACACGGCAGAGGATTTTGTGGAGCTTGCAAAGACATTGGATCGTGCGGCTAAGGAGGTAGGAGTCAATTTTATCGGCGGCTACAGCGCTCTGGTATCGAAGGGCATGACTCACAGCGATGAACTGCTGATCCAATCCATTCCCCAGGCGCTGGCGGAGACGGATTTTGTCTGCAGCTCGGTCAACCTGGGTTCTACCAAGACAGGGCTGAATATGGATGGCGTACGGATGATGGGAGATATCATTTTGGAGACTGCCCGGCTGACCGGTGACCGGGACAGCATTGGCTGCGCCAAGCTGGTGGTATTCTGCAACGCTCCTGATGATAATCCTTTTATGGCGGGGGCCTTCCATGGAGTCAGCGAGGCGAATGAGATCATCAATGTGGGGGTCAGCGGCCCAGGCGTGATGCGCAAGGCTCTGGAATCCCAGCATGGGACAGATTTCGGGACATTATGCGAGACCATTAAGAAAACGGCTTTTAAGATCACCAGAGTAGGGCAGCTGGTGGCCAGGGAAGCCTCCCAGCGGCTGAATATTCCGTTTGGGATCATTGATCTGTCTCTGGCGCCTACCCCGGCTATTGGGGACAGTATTGCCGATATCTTTGAAGAAATGGGATTGGAGCGCGCAGGAGCGCCGGGGACTACAGCGGCGCTGGCTTTGTTAAATGATCAGGTGAAAAAGGGCGGCGTTATGGCGTCTTCCTATGTGGGCGGACTGAGCGGCGCTTTTATCCCAGTCAGCGAGGATCAGGGGATGATCCGCGCTGTGGAGAGCGGGGCGCTGACTTTAGAGAAGCTGGAAGCCATGACCTGCGTCTGCTCTGTAGGGCTGGATATGATCGCAATTCCTGGGGATACTAAAGCCAGTACGATCTCCGGAATCATTGCAGACGAAATGGCCATTGGCATGGTGAACCAGAAGACTACAGCCGTCCGCCTGATCCCTGTGATCGGAAAATCTGTGGGGGACACTGTGGAATTTGGGGGCCTGCTGGGTTATGCCCCTGTGATGCCGGTCAATTCCTTTGATAACAGAGACTTTATCAATCGGGGAGGACGGATTCCGGCGCCTATCCATAGCTTTAAGAATTAGGGGCGGGCCGTAAGCAGGCTTGGCATAATAAAAGGACGGAAGGAGTTTAAAATGTTGGAGCAGTTGTATGCCCATGATTTTTTCCGCTACTTTGAGGAAATTTCCCAGATCCCCAGAGGCTCGGGCCACAATGAAAAAATCAGCGGGTATTTAATGGATTTTGCCCGGGCGCATGGCTTGGAGGCCTGGCAGGATAGCGCATGGAATGTGGTAATCTGCAAACCGGCGTCAGCCGGCTGCGAGGAGGCGCCGGGCGTGATACTACAGGGACATATGGATATGGTATGCGAAAAGGATGCCGGCGTAGAACACGACTTTCAGAAACAGGGGCTGGAGCTGCGCCTGGATGAGGAAGCTGTTTTTGCCAGAGGGACGACACTGGGAGGAGATGACGGAATCGCCCTGGCGTATGGATTGGCTATCCTGGCGGCAAAGGATTTGGTACATCCCCCCTTGCAGCTTGCCGTCACTACAGATGAGGAGACCGGGATGTCCGGCGCAAAGGCATTGGATACTTCCCGTCTTTGTGGGAAATACTATATCAATATAGATTCAGAGGAGGAGGGCGTACTGCTGGCCGGCTGTGCCGGAGGGCTGAGGGTATGCCTTTCCCGCGCATTGAGGCCGGTACGGCAAAAAGGGCAGAAAGTGGCCCTTACGCTTGGAGGATTAAAAGGGGGACATTCCGGCAGTGAGATTGATAAGAACCGGACAAACGGAGTGCTGTTGATGGCCCGCCTGCTGCTGGAACTGGGGCAGAAGGAATCCTGTTGGCTGCGGCTTTTAGAGGGTGGCAATAAAGATAATGCCATCCCCCGGGAAGCTGTTGCAGAGCTTGTGGTCCCTCCCCAGAGGGTGGCAAGCCTGGAACAGGCCTTTCGGGAATTGTTGTCCCGCTATCAGCAGGAATTGGCAGGCTTTGAACCGGATCTCTGTGGAGAATGCAGTCTCAAAGAGGCCGGGGAGTGGACTGCCCTGGACCGGGAAGAGGCGCAGAAGGTACTGTCAGTACTTTTGTTGGCTCCCAACGGAGTCCAGGCTATGAGCGGGGATATTCCCGGCTTGGTGGAAAGCTCTTTGAATATGGGGATTTTCCGTATGGCTGCAGAAGAGGGGCATATGAAAGCGCACTACTCTTTGCGGAGTTCCGTTACCGGGTATAAGGAATTTATGGCCGGAAAGCTGCGGCAGCTGGCAGAACTGACAGGCATGGAATACTGGGAAGGAGACCGCTATCCTGCCTGGGCGTTTCGGAGGGATTCCCGCCTCCGGGAGATTATGGCACAGGTCTATCAGGAACAGTATGGTGTTCCGCCAAAGATAGAAGCCATCCATGCAGGGCTGGAATGTGGCATTATTTCCCATGCCCGCCCGGATCTGGACATGGTATCTATCGGACCGGACATTCCAGACATTCATACGCCGAGAGAGAGGCTGATCATCGGATCTGCGATCCGTACCTATGAGTATCTGAAGAACGTGCTGGAGCGTCTGGGCGGGGAACGGTAACAGATAATAGACTGAATATGAGGGTTTACGATATGAGAGAAGAAAATAGGAATCAGGAAGAGAAGGACAACGATCTACACCAGGAGAGCCGCCAGGGTGAGGATGCTACAGAAACGGGACAGAGCAAGAAGAAAATGCCTTTGTGGGGAAAGGTATTGATCATTATATTCCTGGTCTTATTTGCACTGGGCGGGGCAGGAGTCGCTTTATTCAATTACTTTTATGGACAGATGACCATTGACGATGGGGAGGACGTCCAGGCCCAGGAGGAATATTTTGATGAGGATGAGGGCATTGAGGACCTTAAGGAGATGGATCCGGACAAGATCATGCTGGACAGCGCCCAGAGCATACAGCAGAATAAGGATGTGGTAAATATCCTGGTCTGCGGGGAAGAGGCCATCGGCGGTGGCCGAGGCCGGACAGACAGCATTATGATCGCTACGATCAATCAATGGGATGGAAATCTGCGTCTCACGTCTATCATGCGGGATACCTATGTACAGATTCCGGGATTTAGTGATAACAAGATCAATGCCGCCTATCATAACGGTGGAATGAAAACTCTGAAAAAAACGATCCAGAAGAATTTTGGCATCACAGTAGACGGCTATGTGCTGGTCAATTTTGATTCCTTCCAGGAGGTGATTGATGCCCTGGGAGGGATTGATATTGAACTGGCGGCTGACGAAGTAAGCTATCTGAACAATACCAATTATATTTCCGATTATTCCAATCACAATCTCCAGGTGGGCGTAAACCACATGAATGGCAATCAGGCCTTAGGATATGCCAGGATCCGATATGTACAAAAAGATGGACAATATGGGGATTTTGCCAGGACGCTGCGCCATCGCACTGTCATGACGGCAATCTATGATAAGCTGGAGGACAAGTCTACCCTGGAATTGGTGGCAATGGTGCCCAAGCTGCTCCCTCTGGTGACTACCGATATCAAGAAAGAGGAATTGATCAATTATCTGTATATGGGCGTTACTGTGCGGAACAAGAATCCGGAATTAAAGACGCTGAATGTGCCTGTAGTGGGAGCCTATCAGTTGACCCGCGTCCGTTCCATGTCGGTGATCATTCCCAGCAGCCTGGAGGAAAATGTGGATGCCATGCAGAAGTTTATATATGGAAGTCTGGCGGGAAAAGAGAAAGACGGAGAAAAGGGAGCCCATATTACAATCGGGCAGTAGCCTGTATCAGGAGGAATTGACATGAGGAAAAAGGCATTGATCGCTATGAGCGGCGGTGTGGATTCCAGCGTGGCGGCATGGCTGGCGAGGGAACAGGGCATGGAATGCATGGGCGCTACCATGAAGCTGTATGAGGGGGAACAGGAGGAGGCCTGCGGTACAAGGACCTGTTGTTCTGTGGATGATGTAGAGGATGCCAGAGGGGTAGCGGACCGCCTGGGGATTCCCTATTATGTAATGAATTTTAAGGAGGATTTCCAGGAAAAGGTGATCCGGCGTTTTGTAGACACCTATATCCAGGGAGGGACTCCCAATCCCTGTATTGACTGCAACCATTATATGAAGTTTCAGGGACTGATGCACCGGATGTATGAGCTGGGTTATGATTATATCATAACAGGGCATTATGCCCGGGTGGCCTATGACCGGGAACGGAAACGGTATCTATTGAAAAAGGGGGTCGATGAGGGGAAGGATCAGAGCTATGTGCTGTATAACCTGACCCAGGAGCAGCTGGCGCATACCCTTTTTCCTCTGGGGGATTACCATAAGGAGAAAATACGGGAGATAGCCAGGGAGCAGGGGTTTGCCAATGCTGGCAAGAGAGACAGCCAGGATATCTGTTTTGTGCCGGATGGAGATTATGCCCGATTCATTGAAGGATATTGCCACCGAAGCTTTCCCGAGGGAGATTTTGTCCGCCGGGATGGGACGGTGGTAGGACGGCATAAGGGGATCATCCGCTATACCATTGGACAGAGGAAGGGACTGGGCCTTTCCCTGCCCCGTCCGCTGTATGTATGTGACAAGGATGTAGAGAATAACCAGGTGATCCTGGGAGAAAAAGAGGAACTGGAGCAGGGGAGCCTGGAGGCAGATTCTGTCAATCTCATTGCCATGGAGGAGTTAAAGGAACCTGTACGGTGTAAGGCCAAGATCCGTTACCGGCAGAAGGAGGCCTGGGCCTGGGCGCGCCAGAAGGAGGACGGCAGGCTGTATGTAGAATTTGAGAAACCACAGAGAGGGATTGCACCGGGACAGGCAGTAGTCCTGTACCAGGAAGATGTCGTGCTGGGAGGAGGAAGGATCCTATAGAGATAACATAAGGTTTTTTATGGGGAGGATGTTATGATTCTGGTAAATGGAAGAGTGCATACGATGGCAGGAGCAAACTATGAGAGAGGATACGTAGAGATTGCAGGCGGGAAGATCACAGGGGTAGGAGACATGAGAGAGCTGCAGCAAAAAGAAGGGGATCAGCTTCTGGATGTGACAGGGTGCTGGGTACTGCCCGGCCTGATCGATGCCCATTGCCATGTGGGAATCTCAGAGGAAAAGTGGGGACAGGCAGGGGAGGACTGCAACGAACTGACTACGCCGGTCACTCCCCAGATCCGGGGCATGGATGGAGTGAATCCTATGGACCCGGCCTTCCATGACGCCATTGGGGCTGGGATTACTTCGCTGATGACAGGACCGGGAAGCTCTAATGTAGTGGGCGGGCAGTCTGTATTTATGAAGACCCGGGGCAGATGTGTTGATGAAATGATCGTGAAGGCGCCAGCGGCCATGAAGGTTGCCTTTGGAGAGAATCCCAAGGTAAATTACGGAGATAAAGACCAAATGCCATGTACCAGAATGGGGATCGCCGGAATGCTGCGGCAGGAATTATTCTGCGCCAGGCAATATCAGAGGAAGAAGGAGCAGGGGCTGCTGGAAAGTGAAGATTTTCGGTATGAAAGCTGGCTTCCGGTGTTACAGGGGGATATTCCGTTGAAAGCTCATGTGCACCGGGCAGACGATATCTTAACGGCAATCCGCCTGGGAAAAGAATTTCAGCTGGATATGACTCTGGACCACTGTACGGAAGGGCATCTGGTGGCTGAGGAGATCGCCGCTTCCGGGTATCCGGTGATCGTAGGCCCGGACCTGACTGCGCGTTCCAAGATCGAAATAAAGAATATGAGCTTTAAGACAGCAGGAATCCTGGCAGAGAAGGGAGTAACTACAGCCATTATGACAGATCATCCTGTGTCCCTGATCCAGTACCTTCCCCTTTGCGCAGGATTAAGCGTTAAGCATGGATTAAAGATGGAGGAGGGATTGAAGGCCATCACGGCCAATGCCGCCCGGATCTGTGGCGTACAGGACCGTGTGGGGACGCTGGAGCCTGGGAAAGATGCAGATATAGCAGTCTTTACCGGGAATCCCATGGAAGTATTTACCCGGACGCGGTATACGATGATCAATGGAGAGATCGTATACCGGGAAGGGGACTCCTGATAAATTGTATACAATTATACATTGACCCCATTCGTAATTTATGGTATAAAATAAAAGGGATTTTGAGAGAGATTGAGATTACGATTACGATAGAAAGGGGTCATTTACCATGTCACTAGAATTATCCAGAAAAGCAGCGGCTGTTAAGCCTTCCTCTACCCTGGCGATCACAGCCAAGGCAAAAGAGCTTCGGGCGCAGGGAAAAGACGTTGTAGGGTTTGGAGCAGGAGAGCCGGACTTTAATACGCCGGAAAATATCTGCAATGCAGCGATTGATGCGATCCACTCTGGATTTACCAAATATACGCCTGCATCCGGTACGAATGAATTGAAAGAGGCGGTATGCAGGAAATTTAAGGAATTCAATGGATTGGATTATAAACCGGAGCAGATTGTCATAAGCAACGGCGGCAAACATTCTTTGACTAATATTTTCACTGTGCTGCTGAACCCTGGGGATGAAGTGATCATCCCGGCGCCTTTTTGGCTTAGCTATCCGGAGATTATTAAAATGGCAGACGGCGTCCCGGTGATCGTCAATACGGCAAAGGAACAGGGATATAAGCTGACGGCTCCGGCGCTTCGTCAGGCTGTGACGGATAAGACAAAGGCCCTGGTACTGAATACGCCGAATAACCCTACCGGAATGTTGTATACCCGGGAGGAGCTTCAGGCAATTGCAGAGGTAGCAGTAGAGAAAGATTTCTATGTGGTAGCGGATGAAATGTATGAAAATCTGGTATACGGAGAGCAGGAACATGTGAGCATTGCCAGCCTGGGCAAGGAAATATATGACCGCACGATCACCTGCAGCGGCCTGGCCAAAAGCTATGCCATGACAGGATGGAGAGTTGGATACACCGGATCTTCTGTAGAGATTGCCAAGCGGATGGGAAGCGTGCAGAGCCATCAGACCTCCAATCCCAATTCTATTGCCCAGAAGGCCGCTGTAGAGGCGTTAAATGGGCCTCAGGAGTCTGTGAAAAAAATGCATGATGAGTTTGACAAAAGACGGAGATATATGTACCAGCGTATCTGTGATATGCCGTACATCAGCACAGTCGAGCCTATGGGGGCCTTTTATGAGTTTGTGGATGTCAGCCAGGTGATCGGAAAGAGTTATCAGGGAAGAGTGATCCGGGATGCGGCAGAAATGGCGGAGATCCTGATCAATGATTACAATACAGCAGTGGTTCCCTGTGCAGATTTCGGTTTTCCGGATCATATGCGCCTGTCGTATGCGATCTCTGTTCAGCAGATTGAAAAGGGACTGGACCGGATTGAAGCATTTTTAAAAGAATTAAAATAGAAAATATAAAATAGAAAATATAAAATAGAAAATAGAAAAAGAAAAGAGACTGCAGCGCTTTTTTGGAAAAAGGCCCGCAGTCTCTTTATTCCTATTGGTTATTCTTTTCCGTTCCGTCTTGCCAGGATTTCTGCGATCTCGATCAGTAATACCCGGTCCTCTGTCTGGATGTATGGATGCTCTTCTTTTAGGAATTCTGTACTTTGTATCTGCTTTGGTTCATATTCACCCTGCAGGATCTCATTCGGGCAAGTATCTAAGGCATAGCAGATAGCAAGGAGTGTATCCAGAGACATTTTGGCTGCGCCGCCCTCAATATGGGCGATGTGGTTTGTAGATTTATCAATTCTCTCTGCCAGCTGTGCCTGCGTCATTTTCGTTTGTTTTCTCAGTTGCTTTACGTTTTGGCCAATCTGTTTTAAATCCATTTCCTCACCTCCTACTGCTGGTTCCGGGTAGCCAGAAGATCGGCAATCTGCGATAGCAGGAGCTGATCATCGGACTCCATATAAGGGCTGGTCTCCATGAAGAACTCGTCCATATCTTCTTTCTTCATAGGGTACTCTCCCAGCAGGATTTCATTAGGAGAGGCATTCAGTGCTTTGCCGACGTCCACCAATGTGTCCAGAGACATTTTGGCAGTGCCGCTTTCAATGTGTGCAATGTGGTTTGGCGATTTGCCAACTTTATCTGCCAGCTGCGACTGGGTCATATCGATCCGCATCCGCAGCTTTTTTATGTTCAGGCCAATTTGTTTCAAATCCACCGCATTCACCTCCTATTTGCATTATTCATTAGAATAATCGGAATTTTGTAAAATGAAAATGTTATCAGAAACGTGATTCTGGCACAATCCGGATAGGTTTTGTGAAAAAATGGTATTTTAAATGGTTTTTTTGTAAAAAAACGTAGTTATTTTTTATATTGGGACCACTCTTTTTGATAATAGTATTGTGGATATGTAAAAATAAAATACGAGAAAAATACAGAGAAATTATGAATACTTTACGGAAGCTCCCTGACCGATATGAGCAGAATTTTTTGTCAAACTATGTTGAATTTCAAATATTGGTATGCTAAATTGTAAAATGAAATTGGAATATTATGGAAATATTGGAAAAATATGGATAAAGTAACAGAAAATGGATCACACAAAATTACACATAATGCATTCTGACATTTTGCTATAACAGGAGGGGTCACATTGGTTCGCAAATACATGGAATACGATGTCTATGAGGCGTTATTGCAGCGTTTCCGGCTGCTGTTTGAGGAATTTGAAAACATCTATCTATCCTTTTCCGGAGGGAAAGACAGTGGGCTATTGTTGAACCTATTGCTGGACTATCGCAACAAATATTATCCTGACAGGAAGATCGGGCTTTTTCACCAGGATTTTGAAGCGCAGTATACGGTAACGACAGAATATATTGAAAGAACCTTTGAGAGAGTCAAGGATGAGGTAGAGCCCTATTGGGTCTGCCTTCCTATGGCCACCCGCACGGCCCTCAGCAGTTATGAAATGTATTGGTATCCCTGGGATGACAAGAAAGAGGAGTGCTGGGTCCGCGAGATGCCGGATAAAGAATATGTGATCAATATGAAAAACAATCCCATTACTACATATCATTACCGGATGCATCAGGAAGACCTGGCGAAGCAATTTGGCAGATGGTACCGCAGCTCCCATGGCGATGGAAAAACGGTATGCCTTCTGGGAATGCGGGCCGATGAATCGCTGCAGAGATACAGTGGTTTTCTGAATAAGAAGTATGGATACCAGGGACAATGCTGGATCAGCAGGCAGTTTAAGGATGTGTGGTGCGCTTCTCCCATGTATGACTGGAGCACCAGGGATATTTGGCATGCAAATTATCTTTTTGGCTATGACTATAACCATCTCTATGACCTCTATTATAAGGCGGGGCTGCCGGTATCCCAAATGCGGGTCGCCTCCCCCTTCAATGACTATTCAAAGGAGGCCCTCAATCTGTACCGGGTCATTGACCCCAAGATCTGGGTCAAGCTGGTAGGACGTGTGCAGGGGGCTAACTTTGCCTGTATCTATGGAAAGACCAAAGCGATGGGATACCGCAATGTGAAGCTGCCGGAGGGGCATACCTGGGAATCCTATACCCGTTTTCTTCTGGATACGCTTCCTGCCAGGCTGCGGAACAATTATGTAAAGAAATTTAATACCTCCATCCAATTCTGGCATAATACCGGCGGCGGCCTGGATGAGGAAACGATCCGGGAACTGGAAGAAAAAGGATATCAGATTCGGCGGAACGGGGTGTCCAATTATACCCTGAATAAAAAATCCAGGGTAATATTTACAGAGAAAATCCCTGATGATACCGATGATATCAAGTCCAGTAAAGATATTCCCAGCTGGAAACGGATGTGCTATTGCATCCTGAAAAATGATCACATTTGCCGTTTTATGGGATTCGGCCTGACTCGCCAGCAGCAAAAACAGATTGATCTGATCCGGCAGAAATACAAAGGAATCGAGGAGGTAGAATATGAGTTATAAAAGTCCGGCTTACCATGTGATCCCAGTGCCTGTAGAAAAAGTAGAAGCGAATACATACAATCCTAATACTGTGGCTCCTCCGGAAATGGACCTGCTCTATGACAGCATTAAGGAGGATGGATATACTATGCCAATAGTCTGTTATTACGATGGCGCCCGGGATGTATATGTTATTGTAGATGGCTTCCATCGTTACCGTGTTATGCTGGAACATAAGGATATCTATGAGAGGGAGAAGGGGCTGCTGCCTGTATCTGTGATCGATAAGCCGCTTGACGGGCGTATGGCCAGTACCATACGGCACAACCGGGCCAGGGGGAACCATGATGTGGACCTGATGAGCAATATTGTCCGGGAATTGCATGAGCTGGGCCGCTCTGATGCCTGGATTTCCAGGCACCTGGGCATGGATCGGGATGAGATCCTTCGGTTAAAGCAGATTACAGGCCTTGCGGCCCTTTTTAAGGATATAAAATTTGGAAAAGCCTGGAAGCCATCGGAAGAGGAAGATTCTGAGAGAAATCCCCAGGAAAGTTAAGTAAGACATTGACATGTATTTGGTAATATCTTATAATTTGGGTATGTAAAAAATATAAAATAAAGAAAAAATGCACAAATTCGATTTTCCCATAGGGGCAATGTCAAAATGGTGCGGGAACTACAGGAGAAGGGAAAGACTTTCAAGTAGTTTAGTGAAAGGAGAAGAGTATGGAGATAATTTGTTTAGAGGAAGAAAAATGTGTGGGGTGTAATGCCTGCGTCAGAGTCTGTCCGGCAAGGGACGCCAATATTGCACGTATGGGAGAGGATGGACAGCTGAGGATATCCATTGATGAAGAGAAATGTATTCGATGCGGCGCCTGCATTAAAGCCTGCGCTCATCAGGCAAGATATTATAAGGACGATATACACGAGTTCCTGGAAGCGTTAAAGTCTGGGGAAGAGATAGCTATGATCGTTGCTCCTGCTGTCAAGATCGCTTTTGATGGGAATTGGCGTCATGCGTTACAGTGGCTGCGCAATCAAGGTGTGAAGGCAATTTATGATGTAGGTTTCGGCGCAGATATTTGTACCTGGGCTCACCTTCGATATCTCCAACAGCATCCGGATGCCAAGGTTATCTCCCAGCCCTGCGCAGCGGTAGTAAACTATATCCAGCGCCACAGGACGGAGCTGATCCCAAGCCTTTCTCCGGTACAGAGCCCGATGATGTGCATTGCCATTTATATGCGGAAGGTATTGGGATATCGGGGGAAGATCGCCGCGCTTTCTCCTTGCATTGCCAAGATTGATGAATTCCGGGAGACGAAAGTTATTGATTATAATGTGACCATGGAGCATTTGAGGGACTACTTTAAAGAACAAGGAGTACATCTGCCAGAGGTCAAGCTTTACAGTGAATTTGAGTTTGATGAGCAGCAGGGCCTGGAAGGATCCATATATCCCAAGCCCGGCGGATTGATGACCAATCTGCTAATTCATGATCCTACGCTGGAGGTGGTCACCTCTGAGGGTACCGGGAAGCTGTATGAGGATCTGGATATATACGGGGAACAGCGCAGAGAGTGGCTTCCTACTGTTTTTGACGTACTGAACTGTGAGAATGGATGTAATGGGGGACCGGCCGTAGGCGTGGATTACCAGCGGTTTGCCATGAATAACATCATGTATAAGGTAGAGCAGCATGCAAGACAGGTCAGGAAGGCTAATGTAAGCCGGAGGGGAGTAGACAAGCAATATGCCGAGTTTGATAAGAAACTTAACCTGAACGATTTCCTGCGTTCCTATACCGACCTGAAGGGATCTGCCAAGGAGGTTACGGAGAGAGAGATCAATCAGGCATTTGAGCTGCTGGGCAAGCATACAAAGGAGGAGAGATCCTTCGACTGTCATGCCTGCGGATTTAAGTCCTGCCGCGATATGGCCATAGCTCTGGCCAAAGGCCTTAATGAGAAAGAAAACTGCCATCAATTCATGATGCATTCTATCCGTGAGGAGCGCCAGAAGGTAACGGAAGTCAATGACGAAGTGTTGACAATGAATCAGGAACTGATGGAAATCTTCAATCAATTGACAGACAATATTGAGAAGGTAAAGACAGAGACTGACAGTATCCGTGAGGTTGGCAACAGGAGCAGCGAGGAAATGGGAAATGTAGCCAGCCATATGCATGAACTGAACCAGTTAAACCAGAATATTTCCAAATCCATGGAGAATATTAATTCCAGTGTAGAGCAATATAATATTATGACGCAGGATGTAGAAAAGATTGCAGGCAAGATCAATCTGCTGTCCCTGAATGCAGCTATTGAGGCGGCGCGGGCAGGAGAAGCCGGCAAGGGCTTTGCTGTAGTCGCATCCAACATTCGGGATCTGTCAGACAGCTCCCGGGCATCTGTAGGCAATGCCAAAGAGAATGATGAAGGCATTCATCAGGCAATCTCGGATGTCAATGTGGTGACTAAGAACTTTAATGAAGCAACGGATGAATTGCTCCACGCAATAGATATTGCCAGAGAAAATGTAGGCAAGACCTCAGAGAAGAGTGTGATGATCCAGGAATCCATGGATACGGTAAGCCGCATTGCCGAAAAGGTGCAGGAGGTTATCCAGAATACCAATGCGATCCTGCGTTGATTCTGGGAACGGCGCCAGTAAAAAGGATCCATACATAAATATAAAATATTGCAGACAATAGTACAACGTTCTTGAAATAGTTTTATTTCAGAACGTTGTACTGGATATTGCAGGTATTTATCTGATACGGCTCAAGTCCGCTAGATTGGAGGAAGAAATGAAAGGATATCGTCGGATCTTTGTCATTGTGCTGGACTCTCTGGGAGTCGGTGAAATGGAAGATTCCTATACATTTGGAGATATCGGTGTAGATACTCTGGGGCACGTTGCCAGTTCCATGGATCAATTCCACATACCCAATCTGCAGCGGATGGGGATGGCCAATCTTCACCATGTACAGGGAGTCAATCCGGTAGAAAAGCCTATGGGCCGTTATACCAAGCTGTTGGAGAGAAGCTGCGCTAAGGATACTATGACGGGACATTGGGAAATGACGGGGATTTATACGACTAAGCCTTTCCGGACCTTTACGGAACAGGGCTTCCCCCCGGAGCTGATCCGGGAATTAGAGAAGCGCACCGGCCGAAGGGTGGTAGGCAACAAGAGCGCCAGCGGGACAGCGATACTGGAAGAGCTGGCACAGGAAGAGCTCCATCATAATGGATTGATCGTTTATACATCTGCTGATTCAGTGATGCAGATCTGCGGCAATGAGGAAACGATGGGACTGGAAACCCTGTATCAGTACTGCCAGATCGCCCGGGAACTGACGATGCGGGACGAATGGAGAGTGGGACGGGTGATTGCCAGGCCTTATGTAGGGCAGAAGCCCGGCCAGTATAAGAGAACCTCCCACCGCCGGGATTATGCGGTAAAGCCTTCCGGCAAGACTGTGCTGGATGCATTAAAGGAAGCGGGATGGGATGTGATCTCTGTGGGAAAGATATTCGATATTTTTGCCGGACAGGGGTTGACAGAATCCTACCATTCTGATTCGTCTGTCCATGGGATGGAACAGACGATGGAACTGGCCAAGAGAGATTTTAAAGGTCTTTGTTTTGTAAATCTGGTGGATTTTGATACTCTTTGGGGGCATCGGCGGGATCCGGCAGGATATGGCAGGGAACTGGAACGGTTTGATGAACGACTGGGCCGGCTGACCCATTTCCTGCAGGAGGACGATCTGCTGATCCTGACGGCAGATCACGGAAATGATCCCACTTATACAGGGACAGACCATACCAGGGAGAAAGTCCCCTTTATCGCCTGGTCGCCTTCCATGCGAAAGGGCGGAGCGCTGCCGGAACAGGATACCTTTGCTGTGATCGGGGCTACGGTTGCCCAGAACTTTGGTGTAAAAATGCCGGAGGGAACAATAGGGACTTCTATTCTGCGGGAGCTGATACAAAATCCACAGGGCTGACAGAGAACTATGGACGAATTATGAAAAGCATGTTATACTAAGCTGGTATGAATATGATTTGTTGGACGTAATGACGGGAACAAGCCAAGGAGGAAGAAGAAATGAGCGATTTTGATGATGCAAATGTTGATAAGGATTTGTTAAGCCAAATTTTTGCAAATGATATCCCTTCAGAGGAAGAGGATACCGTAAAGGATGATCTGTTTGCCGATTCTTCAGGAGATATACCGGATCTGCTGGCAGAAGAGGATCTCCCGGAGGAGACAGAGGAGGAAGCTGCAGATGACCAGGAGGTTCCAGAGGCAGAAGAGATAGAAGAGCCTGCTGCGGAGGAGACAGCTGCATCAGAGAGTACGCTCCCGGCCCAGGATCCTGCCGAGGCCTCGGAAGATGTTACAGTTATCTCCAAGGGAACCAGCATTAACGGTGGGATTTCGGCCAATGGATCCCTGCAGATTATGGGAAGCATTGACGGTGATGTGGACTGTCTTGGAAAATTGTATATCTATGGCCAGGTATCCGGTAATGTATCCGGCGCCGAGGTATTTATCAAGACTAACCGCCTGGAGGGGAATATCGATTGCGTGGGAGAACTGAAGATTGAAGTGGATACCGTTGTCATCGGCGATGTGTCAGGCTCGGCTGCTGTCATTGCCGGAGCTATCAAAGGCAACATTGATGTCAATGGGCCGGTTACGATCGACTCCACGGCAATTATCAGAGGCAATATCAAAGCAAAGTCCATCCAGGTTAATAATGGAGCAGTCGTAGACGGCTATTGTTCATTAAACTATGCCGGCGTGGATCTGGATGATATTTTTGAAGAAAAATAGGCAGGAGAGACGGTATGGCAAAATATAAAAGAGTGATGCTGAAGCTGAGTGGGGAAGCTCTGGCAGGAGAGAAGAAGACCGGCTTCGATGAGGCTACCTGCCTGGAAGTAGCCAGACAGGTCAAGGAGCTGACAGATCAGGGAATCCAGGTTGGCATTGTGACCGGCGGCGGGAATTTCTGGAGAGGGCGCACCAGTGAAAATATTGACCGTACCAAGGCAGATCAGATCGGAATGCTGGCAACGGTTATGAATTGTATTTATGTGTCGGAGATCTTCCGTTCTGTGGGAATGAAGACGGAAGTGCTTACGCCGTTTGCCTGTGGTTCCTTTACCCGGCTGTTTTCTAAAGATACGGCTAATGCCTGCTTTGCAGAGGGAGTCGTGGTATTTTTCGCAGGGGGGACGGGACATCCGTATTTTTCTACAGATACGGCCACGGCGCTTCGGGCGGTGGAGATTGAAGCAGATATTATCCTGTCCGGTAAATCCATCGATGGGGTATATGATTCGGATCCGGCGGTAAATCCGGCGGCGAAGAAGTATGAGGAGATCACTATGAAAGAAGTGATCGACCAGCGTCTTGGCGTGATCGATCTGGCGGCAGCCATACTTTGTACAGAAAACCATATGCCGATGATGATATTCGGCCTGAATGAAGAGAACAGCATTGTCAACACGGTAAAGGGCGTGACAAAGGGCACATTGGTTTCCTGCTGACAGCAAATAGATGGAGGGCATTATGAGTGTAGAATTAGAGCAGTATAGAGAGAAAATGGAGAAATCATTAGATAATCTGGCAAAGGAGTATACATCGATCCGCGCAGGGAGGGCCAACCCCCATATTTTGGACAGGATCACGGTAGAGTATTACGGACAGCCTTCCCCGCTGCAGAATGTAGCGAACATATCGGTGGCGGAGGCAAGGACTTTAGTGATCCAGCCCTGGGAAGCCAGCCTGGTGAAGGAGATCGAGAAGGCGATCTTAACCTCTGACCTGGGCCTGACGCCTAATAATGATGGCAAGACGATCCGCCTTTCTTTTCCGGAGCTTACAGAGGAACGCCGTAAGGAGCTGGTAAAGGATGTAAAGAAAAAGGGGGAGAATGCCAAGGTGGCTATCCGCAATATCCGCAGGGATGCCAATGATATGATAAAAAAGCAGCAGAAGGCTAATGAGATATCAGAAGATGAACAGAAGAACCTGGAAAATGAGATCCAGAAGCTTACGGACGAAAAAATAAAAAGCATTGACGGAATGATCGAGGACAAATCCAAAGAGATCATGACAGTTTAAAGCAGAACAAAATGGAAAAGAGGGATAGGCTGATACAGTCTGTCCCTATCCTTGTAAATAGGCAAATTATAGGGGGGACAGGATATGAAGGAGACCAGGACCGTTCCCCGGCATGTGGCGATTATATTGGATGGTAACGGCAGATGGGCCAGGAAGCGTATGCTGCCCAGGAATGCCGGCCATGCTGCCGGGAGTAAAAATGTGGAGAAAATCTGTGAAGCAGCATGGAATATGGGGATTGAATACGTGACAATGTATGCCTTTTCTACAGAGAATTGGTCTCGTCCCCAGGAAGAAGTGGATGCTTTAATGAAGCTGCTGCACAGTTACCTGAAAGACTGTATCCGTACCAGCAAGAAGAATAATATGCAGGTACGGGTGTTAGGCGATATTACCCGCCTGGAGCCTGATCTGCAGCAACGGATCCGGGAGTTGGAGGAGGTGTCAGCCCAGAATACAGGCCTCCATTTCCAGGTGGCGCTGAATTATGGAGGACGGGACGAGATCGTCCGGGCTGTAAGAAGGATGAGCGAAGATGTGAAAGCGGGGCGGCTGGAGCCTTCTCTGGTGGATGAGGAGCGGATCGCCTCCTACCTGGATACCAGGGGGATCCCGGACCCTGATCTGATGATCCGTACCAGTGGGGAACAGAGGCTGTCTAATTATCTGTTATGGCAGCTGGCTTATGCCGAGTTTTATTTTACGGATGTACTTTGGCCGGATTTTGATAAAAAGGAACTGGAAAAAGCGGTAGAATTCTATCAGTCCCGGGATCGGCGGTTCGGCGGGGTAAAATAAAGAAATGGAGAGTACAGTAGGATGTTTTGGACAAGATTAGCAAGTGGTACCGTGTTAATGGCGATCACCATTGCCCTGATGGTCAATGGTGGTTTTCCCTTATTCTGGGTGATTACAGTGATCTCTCTGATCGGATTGTTTGAGTTATACCGGGCAGTGAAAATGGAAAAAACATTTCCTGCGCTGGTTGGTTATATATCCAGCCTGGTTTTGGATATATTAGTGTTAAACGAAGAATATCAATATCTGATATTCTGGCTGATCCTTACATTGATGGTAATGATGGGAACCTATGTGATCGCATATCCCAAGTATAATTCAGAACAGATCGTTATGCTGTTTTTTGGCGTATTCTATGTCACTCTGATGTTGTCCTTTGTCTTTAAGGTACGTTTCCTGGAGGAAGGGATCCTGCTGGTCTGGCTGATTTTTATTGGCGCCTGGGGATCTGATACCTGCGCTTATTGCGTGGGCAAACTGGCGGGCAGGCATAAGATGCCCTCTACCCTCAGCCCCAACAAGACGATAGAGGGCTGTGTGGGCGGTATCTTAGGAGCGGCCCTGATCGGCTTTCTCTTTGCGCTGGCTTTTTATAAGGACAGAGACCTGTGGTGGCAGTTTGCGCTGATCGGGGGCGTATCTTCAGTAATCTCCCAGATTGGGGATTTGGCGGCCTCAGCCATCAAAAGGAACCATGATATCAAGGATTATGGAACATTGATACCTGGCCATGGAGGGATTCTGGACCGGTTTGACAGTATCCTGTTTACGGCGCCGATCGTATATATCCTGGCAGTGTTCCTGAGATAGGCGGGTCTTGTTTTCAGCAGGCAGCAGAGGAAGGAAAAAGACGCAGTAACAATAGAGAAATGAGGAATGGCAGTATGAAGCAGATTACAATCCTGGGATCTACAGGATCTATCGGAACACAGACGCTGGAGGTGATCCGGCAGAATGAGGATATGCAGGTGGCGGCTCTGGCGGCAGGCAGTAATATTGACCTGCTGCAGGAGCAGATTCGGGAATTTCATCCGGAGTTAGTCTGTGTTTACCAGGAACAGAAGGCCAGGGAACTGGCGCGGCGCCTCCAGGGGGAAAATGTCTCTGTATTGTATGGTATGGAAGGGCTGACCGCCTGCGCATCTCTGCCGGCAGCAGATGTAGTGGTTGCGGCTATGGTGGGAATGATAGGAATCCGTCCGGTGGTAGAGGCTATCCGTTCAGGAAAGGATATTGCCTTTGCCAATAAAGAGACTCTGGTAACAGCCGGACATATTATTATGCCCATGGTACGGCGGCACCAGGTATTATTAATGCCGGTGGACAGTGAGCATGCTGCTATATTTCAGTGTTTAAGTGGAGAGCATCACAGGGCAGTCAGCCGCATTCTTCTGACAGCTTCCGGCGGGCCCTTCCGGGGGAAGACCAGGGCAGAGTTGGAAAATGTTCAGCTGGAGGATGCCCTCAGGCATCCCAATTGGACCATGGGCAGGAAAATAACAATTGATTCCTCTACCATGGTCAATAAGGGATTGGAGGTCATTGAGGCCAGATGGCTTTTCGATGTGGACTTTGACCGGATCCAGGTGGTGATCCAGCCGCAAAGTGTTATTCATTCTATGGTAGAATTTAAAGACGGCGCTGTGATAGCGCAGCTGGGCACGCCGGATATGAAGCTGCCTATCCAGTATGCGCTCACTTATCCGGAGCGGAGGGATCTGCCCGGAGAGAGGCTGGACTTTGGAAAATTATCCCAGCTTTGTTTTGAATTGCCGGACACAGACACCTTTTATGGATTGTCTTTGGCCTATCAGGCGGGAAAAGAGGGAGGCAGCATGCCTACGGTATTTAATGCGGCCAATGAAAAGGCAGTATCCTTGTTTTTGGACAGGAAGATAAAATATCTGGATATTCCTGCAATCATAGAGACAGCAATGATGGAACATCATACCCTTCCAGATCCTTCTCTGGAGGATATCCTTGAGGTGGAGAAAGAGGTTCATAGGAAAATAGAAGAAAAGAAAGGCTGGTAGATTTTATGAACATACTTGCAGCGTTATTGATATTTACTGTGATCGTAGTGGTCCATGAATTTGGGCATTTTCTTCTGGCAAAGAAGAATGGCGTGGAAGTTACAGAGTTCTCTGTGGGAATGGGCCCGCGCCTGGTCACGGCGGCTAAGACAAAGGATGGGATCAAGTGTAAGCTGTTCTGCTCCCAGAAAACATTTGACAGCCGGGAGGACTGGCAGGGGATCACAAAATATTCATGGAAGCTGTTCCCGATTGGCGGCTCCTGTGCCATGGTGGGAGAGGATATGGAGGATGATTCTGAGGGATCTTTTAATAGTAAAGGGGTCTGGGCCAGATTTTCTATTATCTTTGCCGGACCATTCTTTAATTTTCTTTTAGCCTTTGTCTTCTCTGTGATCATTTTGGGAGTCGCCGGCGTGGATCTGCCCAGGGTGACAGAGGTATATAGCGGCCAGCCGGGAGAGGCGGCCGGTATAAAGACGGGGGATTTGATCAAACGGATCGATGGCAAAAAGATTTCCATTGGGCGCGAGCTCACTACCCATTTCCAGTTCCACCCTATGACAGGAAAGGACATACAGATCGTGGTAGAGCGGGATGGGGAGGAAAAGACGCTGATGCTTTCTCCTGATTATACCACCTATCTTTTTGGGTTTACTTATTCTGCAAATGCTCTCAACACTAAGATATCGGAAATATCCCAGGACAGTGCATTTGCCAAAGCGGGGATCCGGGAAGGAGACAGCATTGTCAGCGTCAATGGGACGGCAGTGCATACCGGAGAAGAATTGGGCCATATCATGGAACAGGAAAAGGCCAGCGGCCAGCCGGTGGATTTTGTGATTCAGAGAGATGGGCAGGAGAAGTCTTATACTGTGGCCCCTGTGAAATATGAGGGGCGGGGGCTGGGGATTGCCGCCCTGGAGAAAACGAAAATGGGTCCCTTACAGATTTTAAAATACAGCGCTATTGAAGTGCGCTTCTGGATTGTATCGGTGCTGGGAAGTCTGGGGCAGCTGATCAGCGGACAGCTGACCACCAATGATATCTCTGGCCCGGTAGGTATTGTGGACATGGTGGGCGGTGTTATTGACGAGAGCGCCTCCCAGGGGGCTTTGCCTGTATTCATCAATATGCTGTATATGTCTGTGCTTCTCAGCGCCAATCTGGGGGTGATGAACCTTCTGCCTCTTCCGGCGCTGGATGGAGGAAGGCTGGTGTTCATCCTTATTGAAGGGATCCGGGGAAAAGCCATTGACCGGGAAAAGGAAGGGTTCGTGCATTTGATCGGTTTCTTTCTGCTGATGGCGTTGATGGTATTTGTTATGTACAATGATATTATAAAGATCGTACGGTAAGAAAGAGGTGTCTATGTATCGGGACAATACAAAGGTGGTACAGATTGGAAACCGCAGGATCGGCGGTGGGAATCCGATTGCGGTCCAATCTATGACTAATACAAAAACAGAAGATATCCAGGGAACGGTAAAGCAGATTCTGGGACTGGAAGAGGCGGGCTGTGAGATCATCCGGTGCGCTGTACCGACTATGGAGGCAGCAAAGGCTCTTGCAGAGATTAAGAAGCAGATTCACATTCCGCTGGTGGCAGATATCCACTTTGACTACCGCCTGGCCATTGCGGCAATGGAAAATGGCGCAGATAAGATCCGGATCAATCCAGGCAATATCGGTGATGAAAGCCGGGTAAGGGCGGTAGTAGATGTGGCAAGAGAGAGGAATATCCCTATCCGGGTGGGCGTGAACAGCGGATCTCTGGAGAAGGAATTGCTGCAGGAATATGGTGGCGTCACTGCCCAGGGGCTGGTCCGCAGCGCCCTGGACAAGGTAGCAATGATCCGGGGAATGGGATATGATAATCTGGTTGTTAGTATTAAGGCATCGGATGTGATGATGTGTATCCGGGCCCATGAGCTGATCGCGCAGCAGACCGACTGCCCCCTCCATGTGGGGATAACGGAATCCGGCACAGTACTGTCAGGCAGCATCAAGTCTGCTGTAGGATTGGGAAATATTTTATATCAGGGAATCGGCGATACGATCCGTGTCTCGCTCACCGGGGATCCTTTGGAGGAGATCCGTTCTGCCAAGCTGATCCTGAGGACTTTGGGGCTGCGCAAAGGCGGCGTAACGGTGGTATCCTGTCCTACCTGTGGCCGGACGCAGATAGATTTGATCGGCCTGGCAGGGAAGGTGGAGGACATGGTAAAAGACCTGGATCTGGACATTAAAGTGGCTGTCATGGGCTGCGTTGTGAATGGGCCGGGAGAAGCGAGAGAGGCGGATATCGGCATTGCAGGAGGCAATGGCGAGGGGCTGCTGATCAAGAAGGGCGAAGTGATACGAAAGGTGCCGGAGGCAGAACTGCTGCAGGCATTGGAGGCAGAATTGAAGCAGATGTAAGGATGTGACGACAGATGGAGAAATTACTTTTGGAGACCTTTGAGGGCCTTTCTCTGACAGACCGGCAGAAAAGTTTGCTGGCCGATGTAAGAGTGGAGAGGATCAGGCTGTATCAGAGAGAGCATCGGATCCGGATCTATCTTGTCAGTGACCATTTGATCCCCTATCGTGAAATCTGCCTTCTGCGCTTTTCTCTGGAGAAGGTTTTGGCCAGGACGGGGCTGGAGGTGCAGCTGGAGGACCGCTACCGGCTGTCAGTCCAATATAACGCCGCATATTTTTGGAGAGAGTATCAGGAGAGCATCCTTTTGCTTTTAAAAGAAGAAAACATCCTGGATTTTGATATGTTCTACAGCGGGCAGGCAGTGATGGAGGGAGACGAATTGCTTCTGACCTGCGAGGATGACAATATATACCGCGCCCGGGAGGCTTCTCTGATCCAGAAGGTACAGAAGATCTTCCGGCAGAAGGCAGGGCTGGAGATCTCCATGCGCATTATCTATGCGAAGCCGAAGGAAAGAGTTCAGACTGCCAGGGAGGAGAAAAGTAACGGCGATATTTCCTATGTCGTTGCTCCCAGGGAGCAGGAGGCCGCCAGACAAAAGGCCGTAAGAAAAAAGGAAACATCCTATGAGAAGAAGGGAAAAAGCAATTATGGCAGAAGCAAAGTAGACGGGGAATGCTTCTATGGACGGAATTGTGAAGGAAACCTGACCAGGATTGCGGACATCCAGGAGGACAACAGTGAGGTTATCATTGAGGGGCAGATTCTTTCTGTTGATGAGAGAGAGCTTCGCACTGGAAAGATTTTGTATACCTTTTCTGTGACAGATTTTACAGATACCATTGGAGTAAAAATATTCCTTCAGCCGGAGCAGGCAGAGGATATCCGGGGACAGGCGGCCAAGGGGCAATTTGTCAGGGTGAAAGGCATACCTTTATATGATAATTACAGCCGTGAGATTACTATCTCCTCTGTAAGGGGGATTAAGCCGGGAAAGGATAACCGGACATTTCGTATGGATCATTATGAGGGGATGAAACGGGTAGAGCTTCATGCCCATACTCAAATGAGCGAGATGGATTCAGTAATGGCCGTACAGGACTACGTTAAAACGGCGCTGCGTTGGGGACATAAAGCCATTGCCATTACAGATCATGGGGTGGTTCAGTCCTTTCCCGATGCAGAGCATGCCCTGAAGCCGGGCGATGATCTGAAGATAATCTATGGAATGGAGGCTTATCTGGTAGATGATCTGATAGAGATCGTAGAGAATGAAAAGGGACAGGATTTTGCCTCCTCTTTTGTGGTATTTGATCTGGAGACGACAGGGATCGGAGCCAGAAGTAATCAGATTATTGAGATTGGGGGAGTGAAGGTAGAGAACCGCCGGATTACAGACCATTTTTCGGCTTTTGTAAATCCCGGGATCCCTATCCCCTATGCTATCCAGCAGCTGACAGGCATTAATGACAGTATGGTTCATGATGCCCCTGGGATCGATCAGGTGCTTCCAGAGTTCTTGGAGTTTTGCCAGGGCTGTGTAATGGTGGCCCATAATGCAGAATTTGATATGGGATTTATCCGGCAAAAGGCGAAGGATAGGGGCATTGCTACGGACTTTACGGTAATTGATACGGTAGCCATGGCGCGGGCGCTCCTTCCCCAGCTGAAGCGTTATAAGCTGGACAGGGTGGCGAAGGAGCTGGGAGTATCCCTGGAACACCATCACCGCGCTGTAGATGACGCCCAGGCTACAGCAGAGATTTTTCTCCGTCTGGTGCAGCGTGTGGAGAACAAGGGGATTCATGATCTGGCCCAGTTAAATGAGTTCGGCCGTCCCGATGAGGAAGCCATTCAGAAGATGCCTTCCTATCATGCGATTATTCTGGTGAAAAATGAAGTAGGGCGGGTAAACTTATACCGTCTGGTATCGGAATCCCATTTAAAATATTATAACCGCCGCCCCAAGCTTCCCAAGAGCCTGTATCTCCAGTGGAGAGAGGGGCTGATGATGGGGTCGGCCTGTGAGGCGGGAGAACTATATCAGGCCCTTCTCCAGGAAAAATCCGATGAAGAGATTGACCGTCTGGTGAGGTTTTACGATTATCTGGAAATCCAGCCTCTGGGCAATAATGAATTTATGATCCGGGACAATGACCATTATGCCCATATCCAGGATGAGAATGACCTGATGGAGTTAAACCGGAAGATTGTCGCCCTGGGGGAAACATACCATAAGCCTGTAGTTGCTACCTGTGATGTCCATTTTCTGAACCCGGAAGATGAGGTGTACCGCCGGATTATTATGGCGAAAAAGGGATTTGCCGATGCGGATCAGCAGGCTCCGCTATTCTACCGCACTACAGAGGAAATGCTGGCTGAATTTCAGTATCTGGGAGCCGCTAAGGCGGAGGAAGTGGTTATCACTAATACTAACCGGATCGCAGATATGATTGATGCAATCTCTCCCTGCAGTCCCAGAAAATGTCCTCCGGAGATTGAAAATGCAGATCAGGATCTGCGGGATATCTGTTATAATAAAGCACATTCCATCTATGGGCCAGAGCTGCCAGAGGTCGTGACGGAGCGCCTGGAGAGGGAATTAAACTCTATCATCAGTAATGGCTATGCAGTGATGTATATTATTGCCCAGAAGCTGGTGTGGAAGGCGAATGAGGATGGGTATCTGGTAGGCTCCCGCGGCTCTGTAGGGTCTTCCTTTGTGGCCACGATGGCGGGGATTACAGAGATTAATCCCCTTCCCGCCCATTACTATTGCCCGGAATGCCATTATTATGATTTTGATTCCCCGGAGGTCAAAGCGTATGCGGGGAGCTCTGCCTGTGATATGCCGGAGAAGGCGTGTCCTGTCTGCGGACATATGCTGGCCAGAGAGGGACATGATATTCCTTTTGAGACCTTTTTGGGATTTAAAGGGAATAAGGAGCCGGATATTGACTTGAATTTTTCCAGTGAATATCAGAGCAATGCCCATGATTATACCGAGGTGATCTTTGGAGAGGGACATACCTTCCGGGCGGGAACGGTGGGTACTATGGCTGATAAGACGGCGTATGCCTATGTGAAGGATTATAATGAAGAACGGCAGATTCCCCTGAGGCGTGCGGAGATTGAGAGGATCGCTTCCGGCTGTGTAGGAGTGCGCAGGAATACGGGACAGCATCCTGGCGGCATCATAGTGCTTCCTATGGGGGAGGAGATTTATACTTTTACTCCGATACAGCATCCTGCCAATGATATGAATAGTAAGACGATCACGACCCATTTTGATTACCATAAGATTGACGGCAATCTGTTAAAACTGGATATCCTGGGACATCAGGACCCTACTATGATACGTATGCTGGAGGAATTAACCCGGGTGGATGCCTCTGAGATCCCTATGAATGATAAAAAGGTTTTATCTCTCTTTGAGAGTACGGAAGCTCTGGGGATCACTCCAGAGGATATAGGGGGCTGCACGTTGGGAAGTCTGGGGCTGCCTGAGCTGGGGACCCATTTCGTTATCAACATGCTGATAGCCACAAAACCTAAATGCTTCTCGGATCTGGTGAGGATTTCCGGCCTTTCCCACGGTACGAATGTATGGCAGGATAATGCGGAATATTTTATTGCCAATGGGGACTGTACCTTGTCTACTGCTATTTGTACCCGTGATGATATTATGACGTATTTGATCCGGATGGGGCTGGAGAATGAGCGTTCCTTTAAGATCATGGAGAGCGTCAGGAAGGGCAAAGGGCTGGATGAAGGGATGATCGCAGACATGAGGGCCTGCAATGTACCAGAGTGGTATATTGAATCCTGCCAGCGGATTAAATATATGTTTCCCAAGGCCCATGCGGCGGCTTACATTATGATGGCTATGCGGGTGGCTTATTTTAAAGTATATTATCCTCTGGCGTATTATGCTGCATACTTCAGTATTCGCGCCACCTCCTTCAATTATGAATTGATGTGTCTGGGAAGGGAACGCCTGGAATACTATATGGAGGATTATAATAAGCGCAGCGCCAGCCTGTCTGATAAAGAGAAGGAAACGCTGGAGGATATGAAGATCGTGCAGGAAATGTACGCCCGGGGATATGCCTTTGAAAAGCTGGATCTGTACCGGGCAAAGGCAACTCGCTTTCAGATCGTAGATGGGAAGCTGATGCCGTCTTTTTCTACGATAGATGGGTTGGGGGATAAAGCTGCAGAGATGATCGAGGCAGAAGCTGCGAAGGGAAAGTTTCTCTCCCGGGAGGATTTTAAGAACCGATGCAAGGTTAGTGCGACTGTGGTGGATAATATGGCAGATATGGGATTGATGGGGGATCTGCCCCACAGTAACCAGATGTCGATTCTGGATTTTTTATAGGAATCATGGAAGCTCTCATGGAAGCTCTGCGTCCTTGCTAAACATCCTGCAATATGCTATAATCTGACATGCTTTGAAGAAATGGCATGGATATACATATCATAATGATTATGTCCCTATTGCTGATTATGCTTGCAGCACCATGTATTCCTGTACAGGCGGAAGAAACAAGCACAGTCCAAGTGGAAACTGTTGAGGTTGTTGCAAGCCAGTCGGCGGCAGGAAAGTCAGTGGCATTTAAGAACACTAAAGGAAAGAACTTAAGAAATTAACGTATTCCTTTTCCCGGTTTGAGACGGATAAAACCGGGAAAAGGCGGTACGTATATTTTTGCATAACGAACAGATAGCATATGTGGAGGAAGAAATTTGAACTTGGCAATCTATATCGTTGGTATGCTTTCATTCCTTAGCGGGTTCTATTTTGTGAAGAAAAGTGAAACGAAATGGAATGGCGTGTGTGGATTGTTCATAGCCTATGTGGTTTGGATAATGGTCCAGTCTCTGGCAGGGATATTCAAACTGTTTTTCCGTTATCCGGTACATGCCTGGCAGTATGGCCTGCTGGGGCTGGGCTTGGGGACCTATTGTTGGGTTCAGGTGTTCCGGAGCAAGGAGAGGCAGCAATACGAATATGCCCTGTCAGATTTTTTGATAGTTTTATTGCTGATTGTCCTGGGGTTATGGCGTTATGGCATCTGAGCGGATTCATTGTTGCCGGGAGTTAATCCTGCTCAGCAGCATAAGCGTTTGGAATTGGAAAACGGAGCCATATCGATATCAATTTCGGAGATAACAGTGATAGCGCTGTTACGGTAATATAAGATGATAGGCTAAAGGGAAGTAGATGTAGGAGAGTTGAATTTATGATAGAAAAGACATTTGAAACGCCTTGCGGCACAATCCATTATTGGATAGGAAAAGAGAAAGACACCCTGGGCGTTTCCCTTGTGTTTCTGCCGGGACTGACTGCTGATCACAGATTATTTGATCGGCAGATTGCATATTTTGAAAAGAAATATCCTGTTTTTGTCTGGGACGCACCGGGACATGCCACGTCATGGCCTTTTGCCATGACTTTTTCTTTAGAAGACAAAGCAAGGTGGCTAAATGAGATCCTGATAAGGGAAAATATGCAGAATGTTGTCATTGCCGGGCAGTCCATGGGCGGTTATGTGGGGCAGATGTATGCGCAGCTGTTTCCTGAAAAGCTACGGGGATTTATCTCCATTGACTCTGCCTCTCTGCAAAGAGATTATATCACTGCCGCAGAGCTTTGGCTTTTGAAGCGCATGGAGCCGGTATACCGCTATTATCCATGGAAATGGCTTTTGAAACAGGGAACAAATGGTGTTGCCGTTTCTGACTATGGGCGGGCGCTGATGCGCAGCATGATGATGGTCTATGACGGCGACAAGGAGAGATATGCGAAGCTTGCAGGGCATGGATTTCAGATTCTGGCGCAAGCGATAGAAAAGGAGCTTCCTTATGAGATCAAGTGCCCGGTTCTGTTGATCTGCGGCGAAAAAGACCATGCCGGTTCCTGCATCAGATACAATAAGGCATGGCATAAAAAGACTGGGTTCCCGATTGCATGGATTAAAAACGCAGGACACAATTCCAATACGGACGCACCGGAACGGGTCAATGCGCTGATCGAGGGATTGATAGATAAGACTATGCATTAGAAAAGGGGTTATCCTGCATTGAAAAACCTTTATTATGGAGTGCAGGAAAGCTAATTTAACGGAGGAATTTATTATGGCGGTTTCAGAGATCAAGGCTGTATTTCCAGCAAGTGTACAAGAGGTTTGGAACATTGTCACTTCTCTTGAAAACTATCAGTGGAGAAGTGATTTAAGCAGGATAGAGATACTGAATGATAAACAATTTGTAGAATATACGAAAGCGGGCTTCCCGACTACCTTTACAGTCACCGTATCGGAGGCATATAAACGCTGGGAGTTTAGTATGGAAAACAACAATATGAGAGGGTACTGGATCGGTATTTTTGAAGAAAAAGACGGTCAAACAGAAATTGATTTTATAGAGGATGTGACTGCTAAGAAGCTGATCATGAAACCTTTTGTAAAAGCATTTCTGAGAAAACAGCAGAATCAATATGTAATAGACTTGAAAACAGCATTGCAGTGATAACTTTTGCTTTTGATTCTACTTATGGGGCGTCCATTGTATGAAAAGTTTGGATTTGTGAAGATAAATGATGAAATGAAATAATTCCTTAATCAACGAGACCGTTTCAAGTTTTGTGTAAACTCAGAAAACCGATATAAGATTTGTGAATAATTACTGAAGGGCAGAGCCAATTTTTATGGTTCTGCCCTTACTTGTATTATACAGTGATTTTTTGGGATAGTCCCTAACTTTTTTCTGTCACTGATCACAGAAAATTCTTAAACATAATCTCATCATCCAGACAGGCTGAATGAATTTTTGCGCCATAGCTCCATGCCCTCTGTTGGTGCTATGCTATCTGATAAAATGTGTCGGCTTCCACGCTTCCTTTTCCGGCAAGCCATACTTTTCCTTGCCCAGGGCAATGCTCTTCATCAGAAAAGCCATATTCCTTGCCAGCACGCGCATTGTCTGTAAGCCTTCCTCGTCCTTCTCCGCTTCTCCTTTTTCCCTTCCGTGGGCGCTGTTCCAATACTGGCTTGATGCAACCGGCATATTAGAAATCGTAAAATATTTGTTTAGCTCGTCAAATGTAGCGGAAAGGCCGCCTCTTCTTGCTATTACAACACTGGCTCCGACCTTCATTGTCGTATCAAATTGTGTGCTGTAGAATAATCTATCTAAAAATGAGATTAAGGTTCCATTGGCCGATGCATAATAGACTGGACTGGCAATCACAAGCCCATCTGCTTTCTCAAATTTTGGCGCAATCTCATTCACCAGATCATCAAACACACATCTTCCCTTTTCAAAGCAGAATCCGCAAGCAATACATCCTCTGATATCCTTATTGCCAATCTGGATTATCTCTGTCTCAATTTCATTTTCCTGGAAAATCTGCTCCATTTCATGAAGCGCCCTCTCCGTATTTCCCTCTGTCCTTGGAGAACCGTTGATCATTAAAACCTTCATAAATATACCCCTTTCTATTCCCTCACATTCCTGCAATTTCCATCCGGTTTAGCACCCCCTGCACATCGATCCCCGGATGGGTAAAATAAATCTGGCAGATCTGTTCCGTCAGTCTGCGGCTTATTTTTCGCGTCTTCATAATGCGTTCCACCGATTTCCCTTTCTCCAAATCCCTCATTACCGCTTCTACAATTTTCTGTAGGTCCCCCGAGCCAAACTCCAGGCATGGCTGGGCAGGTTCTGTGTTCCGCTGGCCTCTGCCAGATAAATTGATCTTTCTTACCTGAAAGCCGTCCGTTTCTGTGTCAAACGACAGCACAGCCATCGTTACCGCTCCCCCAAAGCGCTGCGGGCCTCCGCTTCCCGGGTTCAGCCAGAGCTTTCCGCCTTCTTTTCTTTCCTCATATTTGTGCGAATGTCCGTATATGATGATATCAGCTTCTTCTGCTTTCTCAGACATCTGCTTTTTATTGTGGACCATATAAATTTTTCTTCCATAGCAGTCAAAAAGAATCTCTTTTGGAAGCTGATCCGCCAATTCTCTGTCACAATTCCCCCTGACTGCAACTACTT
Organism: uncultured Lachnospiraceae bacterium; assembly: GCA_947589315.1. GTDB lineage: Bacteria > Bacillota > Clostridia > Lachnospirales > Lachnospiraceae > Jutongia. The sequence continues at coordinate 44,398 of CANPZE010000012.1, forward strand.
TGACTATTTCCTCCAGCCGGTCCAGAGCTTTCTGGCTGGCAATATCCCCGCCGTGCAGAATAAGTTCAACCGATGGAAGGATCCCGAGCAGTTCGGGCCGCAATATTCCATGCGTATCTGATATCACAGCCACTTCATGTACTGACATAAGCATACTCCTTTTTCCTGTCATCTTCCTGATAAAAACGGAAAGCTATTTTAATTATATAATGTCCTGGGGCGGATTGTCAAAATGGATTTTTTCCAGATGATTTTGAAAAATTTTACAGCGCCATTAATGAAAAATTTTACAGCGCCGTTGATGATGAATTTTCTTGCTTTTATCGTAAGCCTTGTATATAATGAATACAATTATCTTCTAAATTATGGTGAGGTGTATAATTATGAAACAATATGCAAAAAAAGGATTAGCCGTGTTGCTGTGTGCTGCAACGGTATTTCAGCTGACGGTGTCTCCGGCATTGGCGGAGTCTGTCAGCGGCAGGGAAGAGATACCCGCATACATAGAACAGGAGCACAATCATATTCATGGCGCCGGCATTGGATCGGATGCCTTGACGCTGGCTGCCGTTTCGGAACAGTCAGAAACAGCGACAGTAAAGGAGGCAGTGGATATGACCAGGCCGGTCATCACGATCACGCCGGTGAACGATCACTACAATGGCATGCTGTACTGTGATCCCCCGATCATCACGGTGCATGATGACGGCGCTAACCTGATATCGGTGGTTGCATCCACAGATTCTGCATCTGCCAACGGAACGATCACAGATGGAACTGACTGTACCATTTCTATCGAGGGAATAAAAGGTTCTTCCTGGACGGTCACGGCGATAGATGATGCCGGAAATGAAGCGATTGAAAAATTTTATGTCGCTCATCAGCCGGTAGGGCGTCAAATCATAGATACTGCCCCGACTTGTACGAAACCGGGAACACGTACTGCGTATTCTACCTGCGCAAACTGTGGTGAACGATTTGTCTTTTATTCTTCCAACACGCCCCAGGCCCTTGGTCACGAGGCGGATATGAATAACCCCCAGAGGCTCACTCCCTGCGGGACGGATTCTGAAACGATTACCGTATACCCATGCATACGCTGTCAGGCACTTATGACGGAGAATGGTGAAGTCTATGATGTAAAGGATGGAGAGGGACACATCTGGGTACAAAAGAAGAACCAGTCTTCCTGTGAAGTGACCGGGACTACCTATGAGGAATGTACAAGATGTCAGATTACCCGAAATGTGGAGACCATTCCTGCCAGCGGCCATTCCTATGGAAACTGGAACATTACGAAAGAGGCGGATTGCGCTACCGGTACGCCGGGAGAAAAAGAGCGTACCTGTACCAAGTGCCACGCAAAAGACCAGCAGATTATTGCTGCGGCTCATGCCTGGTCCGAACGCATAGAACTGAAGGCGCCTACCTGTACCGAAGCAGGGTATACCGGATTCAAATGTACTGTATGTGAGCGGGAGGATTCCGAACATCATATAGAGATCCCAGCCCTTGGCCACAGTTATGATGACGATGGAGACTGTACTACAGAATCTGTCTGCTCCAGAAAAGGATGCAATCAGAAGCTGCCGGCAGTACAGCATAATTGGGGTGATTATGGTTACGATCAGACAGGCCATTGGAAAAAATGCACTAACGAGGGCTGTACAAAGACGACAAAAGATATCACTGGCGAAGCAGAGCCTCACAGCAATGTGCCAGAGAACATGGATTGTACCAGTTCCTGGAACTGCCCGGTTTGCGGATACCAGGTGCAGGGCTATCAGAGCCATACTTTTGACGGTACCTGGAAGAGTAACGGAACTTATCACTGGCAGGAGTGTACACGGGAGAATTGCAGTTATCAGCGCAAAAAAGAAGCACATACCGGAGGGGACGATGGAGACTGCACAACGGCGTGGAACTGTAAGACCTGTAAGGCAACGCTGCGGGAAGCTACAACGCACAATTGGAGTGAAAACTATTCCTATATGGTGAATATCCACCGGAGACACTGCACCAATCCCGGCTGTAATCGGACAACCGATCTGGGAGAACATATATATACCACGGAGACGGGTGACTGCACTAAGAGCGTGATCTGCGCAACGTGCGATTACGTGGCGATCCATGGGGAATCCAGCCACCGCTTTGCCAACGCCGCCTATTATGGCGATGAGAGAGGCCACTGGCAAGTGTGTACCAATAAGAACTGTAAGGTTACGAGCAAAGTTACAGATCATACCGGCGGGGAAGCAACCTGCTGTGACAAAGCTGTCTGCGATATCTGCCGGCTCTCTTATGGAAAATTAAATGCGCAGAATCATGTGGGCGGAATAGAGATCGTGAATCAGAAGGCGGCCACGGTGGAAAAGGAAGGATATACAGGGGATGAAGTCTGTCTGGGCTGCAAAGCCGTTGTGAAGGCTGGCAAAAAGATCCCGAAACTGGAAAAGCCTTGTCTCCATCAATGGCAAACTAAATATGACGACATAAAATCCTGGGAGCAATGCACGGCCTGTTATGCTGTCCAGAAGGAGAAAGACCATACCTTTACGAAATGGCTGAGCGATGACACGGAACACTGGCAGCAGTGCGAATATTGCGAACATGTGACGCATCATTCTCAGCATGTATTGGATACGAGCGCAGTGGATAAGAACTGCAGCACACCGGTTGCATGCAAGGACTGTGGGCATATCATGATCGCCGCAAAGGAGCATGTATTTGGCAATGACTGGGCGTATGACGAGGACGGTCACTGGCATGTCTGCGCCAATGATGACTGTGCGCAGACCAGCCAGGAATTCCCCCACAATGCCCAGGATGATGGAGACTGTACCACGGCGCTTATCTGCGAGGACTGCAGACATACACTGCAGGATGCCCATGCAGAGCACGAATGGTCTTCTGTGTGGAAATCAGATGCTAATGGCCATTATCACGAATGTACAAACGATGGCTGTACCAAGAAACAGTATGAGGATCATAGGGCGGCTGCGGAGGATGGCCTGTGTACCACGCCGATTGTCTGCGAGATCTGTGAATGGGTGATGCAGGAAGGCGCAGCCAGCCACAACTTTGGCGATTATACACAGTATCAGTCGGATGAGAGCGGTCATTGGCATATGTGCCAGACACCGGGATGTACAGGACGCAGTCCGGAAATGGCGCACTTTGGCGGGACAGCCACCTGCGCACATGCGGCTGTCTGCGAGGTCTGCCATCATAGTTATGGTAAGACAGATCCAGAACAACATGACGGCGGTATAGAGATTCGCAATTATGAGGCGCCAACGGAACAGAGGGACGGCTATAGCGGAGATACGTACTGTATCGGCTGCGGCGAAATGATCGCTACCGGCAAGATCCTGAACAAGCTTCCCGAGGGACATATACACGTTTTTGAGTATAATAAAGAAAACGGTATATACGCATCGGATGATACCTGCCATTGGCTGGAGTGTTCCTGTGGAGAGCGTAAGGAAGTGGTTCAGCACACTTACGGAGAACTGCAGAAGGATAATACGCATCACTGGGATATCTGTACCGTGTGTGGCAGGGTCTGGAAAGAGAACCATGTTTACGAAGACGGCAAATGTACTGTATGTGGGGCGGAGCAGCCCGAGCATGAACACGAGTTTCAGTGGAACCATACGGAGAATACGCACTGGCAGGAGTGCAGCGTATGCGGGGAAAAGGAAGAGATCCTGGCCCATACCGGCGGCACGGCTACCTGCATAAGCCAAGCGGTCTGCGCGGACTGCGGCCAGGCCTATGGGGAGAAAGATCCGGCCAATCATGCAGGCAAGACAGAGCTTCGGGGACAGAAGGAAGCGACAGCGAAGGAAGAGGGGTATACCGGGGATATCTACTGCCTGGACTGTGGTCAGATGATTACGGCGGGTACGGCCATTCCGGCGCTTGGGGAATCAGGGACGGGGACTGAGCCAATGCCAACACCGATACCGACACCGACACCAGAACCGCTGCCGGAACCGACATCGCCAGTGCCAGTTGCCCCCGGAACATCGGAAGAGCAGCCCCCCGCCGTTTCGGCCGAGGCTTCTAAGAACGCTACGCTTGCCAGTAAAAAACACAGTGTGAAAATTTCCTGGAAGGCAGACCAAAATGCAACGGCAGGTTATTGTGTTTATGTAAAATCTGGAAACAAGTATGTGAAGGTGGGTACTGTCAAGGCAGGAGTGACCTCCTTGACCATTAAGAAAATCGGCGGCAAACCCTTGAAAGCAGGAATTACTTACACAGTGCGTGTGGTATCGCTGGAGAATGCAGATGGAGAAATCAAGGAAGGCAGGAAAATAACCTATACTGTAGCCACAAAGCCTGCAGCGCCGAAATGGTCTTCTGTGAAGCGGCAGAAAGGGACAAAGGCAGTCTTGAAGTGGAAAAAGGCTGGAAGCGTAACCGGCTATGACATCCAGATGAGTACAAAGAGACATACCGGTTATAAGACGATCAAGAGAGTGTCTGCCGCCAGGGTTTCCTATACAAAGGCAAAGCTATCGAAGAAGGCGAAGTATTATTTCCGTATCCGCACGTATAAAAAAGTGACTGGAGGGTACGTATATAGCGCATGGTCAGGCATTAAAACATTAAATAAATAAGAAACCAACAAACATAGAAATAGCCAGGAGCGGGTAATACCGCTTTTGGCTGTTTTTTAGGTGTCATAATGTCCTGGCTGAACCAGGATTGGCTGCTGGAGAATGCAAAAAAAATTGACCGATATGGTGTTGGATGGTAAAATTACAAAAGAGGAGTACCAGGTTAAAATGAAAGGAATGTGCATATGGCATTTTCAATGGGCTTTGGAATTTTATTTGTGGTGGCGCTGTTGTGCTGCATGATTGGTTTTTATAAGTATGTGTATTTTATTTCTATTGGCTATGGTCTGGCAATTGCCGGTCAGGGGATCGCTATGTTTCTTTTGTTTCAGGACAGGATCAGCATTCCGATAGTGGTCAGCTGTCTGATCTTGACATTATATGGATTCCGGCTTAGTGGTTTCCTATTGTACCGTGAGGTAAAGAGCAGCAGCTACCGCAGGCATATGGTCACAGAGATCAAGGACGGTTCCGGCATGAAGCTTTGGCTGAAGGCCATGCTTTGGATTTTTTGCGGTATTCTGTATCTGTTTATGGTATCGCCGGTTTTTTACCGTTATTATAATGGCAATACCGGCAGTTCGGTTTCTTTTGCGGCGGGGACGCTGCTGATGGCAGGAGGGATCCTGTTAGAATCTCTGGCAGATCTGAGTAAAAGCCGGCAGAAAAGGAAGGATCCGAAACGCTTTTGTGACAAAGGCCTGTTCCGGCTGGTACGCTGTCCCAATTATCTCGGCGAGCTGATTCTTTGGACTGGCGTTCTGGTGACAGGCATCACATCCCTTCGCTCCGTGGGACAGTGGATCATCGCCCTGCTTGGCTATTTGGGGATCGTATTTGTCATGTTTAGCGGGGCAAGGCGGCTGGAGGTACGCCAGAACAAAAACTATGGCTCAGACCCGGAGTATCAGGAATATGTTAAGACAGTACCGATTCTTCTGCCTTTTGTGCCATTGTATAGCGTAGAAAAATATAAATTTTTAATTTTATAGGAAGATGGAAAGTAATATGAAACAAACTACGAAATATACACAATATGAGAAAATGACGGGTACGCCCATTCCCCGGCTGATCACAACGCTGGCTGTTCCCAGCATTATATCTATGCTGGTCAATAACATCTATAATCTGGTGGATACGGCCTTTGTCGGCAAGCTTGGAACAAGCGCCAGTGGGGCAGTGGGCATTGTGTTTGGATTTATGGCGATTATTCAGGCATTTGGCTTTATGTTTGGGCAGGGCTCCGGAAGCCTTTTGTCCCGGGCGCTGGGACGCCAGGATAAGGAACTTGCCTCGGTCCATGCTTCTGCCGGTTTTTTTGGATCTATGTTATGCGGGATTATGATAACGCTGATCGGTTTTCTGTTTCTTGACGACATTGTTGTCCTGCTTGGAAGTACGGATACTATCGCGCCGTATGCAAAAACTTATATATCATATATATTGATTGCCGCACCCTTCATGAGCGGAAGCCTTACCTTGAACAATATTTTGCGCTATGAGGGCAAGGCGGCGCTGGGTATGGTCGGCCTGATGTCGGGTGCGGTTCTTAATATGGTTGGCGATCCCATTCTCATGTTTACATTGCACATGGGGATTGCTGGAGCGGGCCTTTCCACTGCGGTCAGTCAGGTCATCAGTTGGCTGATCCTGGTATTCATGTTCCTCTCTGGAAGGACAGAGACAGAGCTGCGTCTTACCAAAATGCTGCATACCAGCCCTGCGACTTATGGAAATATCATGGCAACGGGATTTCCCAGTCTGTTGCGGCAGGGACTGAACAGCTTAACCACGGTACTTCTCAATTCACAGTGCGCTGTTTATGGCGATGCGGCGGTTGCAGGCATGAGCATTGTAAGCAGGATTATCTTTTTTGCTTTTTCTATAGCGATCGGGATCGGACAGGGATTTCAGCCGGTGTCGGCATTCAATTATGGGGCGGGCAGATATTCCCGTATCCGCAAAGGGTTTTGGTTCACAATGCTTGCTTCAGAGGGCATTATCATTATCGGATGTGTACTGCTGAATGTTTTTTCGGACAGTCTGATTGCCTTGTTCCGGAATGACCCGGCAGTCATCAGGGTGGGCGCAAGAGCTCTTCAGCTACAGGCATTGGCAAATCTTTTGCTTCCCGCCTGTATGACAACGGAGATGCTTCTGCAAAGTACTGGAGAAAGGCTTGGCGCATCCTTTATTTCAGCGCTCCGAAACGGTCTCGTCTTTATCCCGGTGCTTTTGGCGCTTTCCCATTTCAGAGGGCTTGCCGGGATACAGGAAGCCCAGCCCCTGTCTCTTGTCTTATCTATGCCCCTGGTAATTGCATTTGCAATTCATTTTTTTCATAAGATCCCCCAAAAAGATTATCAGGGAAATACTGGCTAAAGCTGCCCAAGGGCGATGGGCCGGAGAGGAGCAGGCCCCTTAGATCAAATCAAGGGGCCTGTGTCAAAAACTCTATTTTTTCATAGTCATACTTCCTGCGGATCTCTTCCCATTCCTCTTTACAGATCCCAGTTTCTACGATATCATAATACTCTCCATTTTTAAAAATGTGTTTTTTCCGTTCTCCTTCAATCCGGCTGCCGCACATCTGGTGCATGCGTATTACCCCTTTATTAAAGGCAAATACCTCTCCAACTAATTTATTTAGCCCTAATGTGTCAAATACATAATCGTATACGTTCCATTCTAATGCCAGAGCTAATTTGAGGGAACGCTTTTCTTTTACTGCCACATAGTATCCCCAGGAACACTTTCTGTTTTTCCTATCAATGTCTGCAATATTCAGGACGCCAATCGGCTGCCCGTCTGATTCAATGATAAAATGCATATTATTTTTATCCAGCTTACTGGATTCAAACCATTCGATCTGTTTTTCTATTGTTAAAACAGGATCCGTATACATAAATTTAGTGATATCCGGACGCATTCTCCATTCCATGATCATTTCCAAGTCTTCCCTGCGGATTTGCCGTAAAAATGTCAACGTATGTTCCTCCATTTAATTGATCTGATGAAAATCGTTCTTCTATATGACGGCTCCCCCGTCTACTCCGATAATTTGACCGGATATGTACGAGGCATCGTCCGATGCTAAGAAAACAACTGTTTTGGCCACTTCTTCCGGCAGCCCTGTTCTTCCCATGCTGATATTTTCAATCCGCTTCTTCATTTTTTCTTCAGGAACATGATCGATCAGATCGGTTTGGATGATCCCGGGAGCTACAGCATTTACCCGTATCCCGTCTCCTGATAATTCCTTGGCTGCAGACTTTGTGAAGGAGATAACAGCCCCTTTTGTCGCTGAATAAACCGATTGGCCGGCGTTGCCCATGACACCGATGATGGAAGCGATATTGATAATGCTTCCTTTTTTATTTCTTTTCATAAATCTGGAAGCCAGCTGCGTCAATTCAATTACTGAAAATGTATTAATTTGAAACTGTTCCAAGATGTTTTCAGAAGAGATCATCCCGATCAGGGCATCTTCCATAATTCCTGCATTATTGACTAAAATATCAATTTTTTTGTTTTCTTTATAAATCGTTTGCAGGATTTCCTTCATCTTTGCAATATCCCGGATATCTGCCTCAAAAAATACTGCGCCTGCTTCTTCCCCTTTGTGCCGGGATATTACATAAACAATATCCCCATTTGCGGCAAATTCATGGACGATAGCCTTTCCGATTCCGCGGTTGCCGCCTGTTACGATTACCACTCTTTTTTCTTGAACTTTCATTTCTTCCACCAAAAAATTCCCAATATTATTTTTGCATGCTGCTCCAACTAACGTATGTAAGATATATCGACATTTGCAAATGATAATATTATAGATTATAATATTTTTGTATTTGCAAGGAGGTTATTATGGAACGGGAACAGGTCAGGGAGCGGCTGGAGCAGCTGGCGGAGCCGGGATATCAGCAATTTACTGCCAGGCTCCTTCCTGGGACGGAGAGGATCCTGGGAATCCGGCTGCCTGCGCTGCGCAGGCTGGCCAAGGAGATAGCGGGAGAGGACTGGGCAGGCTGTCTTGCCTGGAAGGAGCCTCTGCTTTTTGAAGAAAGGATGCTGCAGGCCTTTTGTATTGGTTATGGAAAGGCAGGCTTAGAGGAGATCCTGGCGGCCGCAGAGCAATTTATTCCCACGATTGATAACTGGTCGGTAAATGATTCCTTTTGCGCATCTTTTAAGATTGCCAGGAAATATCCCCGGGAGGTATGGGATTTTCTGATGGGGTACCGTGCCAGTGACAAAGAATTTGAGGGGCGGACGGTGGCCGTGATGTTAATGGACCATTATTTGACACCAGAGTATATTTCTCAGGCGCTGGAAGTGCTGGGCGGGCTGCCGGTGAGCGGGTACTATGCCAGCATGGGGATCGCCTGGGCCTATGCTACTGCCTGGGCTAAATTCCCCAGGGAGACCAGGGAGTATCTGCTTGCCCATAAGATAGACCAGGCAACCTACCACCGTACGTTACAGAAATGCCTGGAGTCTTATCGGATTTCCGATGAGGATAAGGAATGGATCAGAGGGCAGAGAGAAAGAAAAGGGAAGGGACAGGAAAATGCGGATCGATCGTGAGGATATGTTGGAATTGCCCGGAGCATCCCCATCTGGAGATCATGGATCTGCTGAAGTGTGAGAGAACAGGGCGTTATAGTCCTCTGGGGTAAAACGATGGTAAGTCAAATGGCGGCCTTCCTCCGTGATACAATATCGAAAATCATCTGGCTGCCCCTTTGTAAAGTAGATCAGATAATCAAATTCCCCATGCTCAGCCTTCTCCACATGGACCTCATCGGAGTGTTTATAGAATTGCCGGATTACCTCATCAATAGTACATCCGTGTCTTTCGATCGTCCGGATGAAATCACAGATGAAAGAGGAATTGTCCAGATGGGCATGAACGTAATCTGCTCCCTGGGGTGGGATTGTGATGCAGAAACGCTGCCCATTGTTGGCAATCCCCAGGTCTCCCAGGCGGTCTCTGACAAAGGCGGAGAAGGCCTGGAGCGCCTGTTGCATTTCTTCGATGGTAAAGCTGGCAGAGAAAAAGGTATTCAAAGAGGCCATGGGATAATAAAGCCGCACAGATTCACTCCGGTATCCCAATTTAATCTGTTCCTCTGTCAGAATATCTATGATATTATTCTCAAGCCGGGAAAAATCCATATTCTTACCTCATTTCTATCATAATCTATGACCATTAGCTATTGCGGCGGCGGAAGGGCTGCCCCCGCAGAGCCGCCTATTCCTCTTCCCGCATCAGTGGTTCAAAAGTACGAGAGCCAGGCTCCTCGTCATCTTCTGTTTTCTTAACAGTATTTTCAATTGCAAGCTTACAGAAATATTCCTGGCAGTTCAGCTTCCGCTTGCCGGAGCGGGATGGTTTTTTGTATGTTCCATCAGGCTGCAGGATATGGGCTTTCACATTATCAGCAAGCTGGATTTCTAAAATATGGATCACATCTGCCTTTAAGGCGTCATTCTCTACCGGAAACAGGATTTCTACCCGTTTGTCCAGGTTGCGGGGCATCCAATCAGCGCTGCCCATATAAACCTCTTCAAAGCCGTTGTTATGAAAGTAGAAGATACGGCTGTGTTCCAGGAAGTCCCCTACAATAGAGCGGACCTGGATATTTTCGCTGATGCCGGGAATGCCTGTCTTCAGGCAGCAGATTCCCCGGACTACCAATTCGATCTTGACTCCCGCAGCGGCCGCTTCATACAGGGCGGCAATGATGGAACGGTCACAGAGGGAATTCATTTTTGCTTTAATGAAAGCTGTCTTGCCGGCTCTGGCGAAGTCCCTCTCCCGGTGGATCAGTTCAGTGAAACGGTCTCTCAGCCAAATGGGAGCGATGGCCAGCTTATTCCAGACTGCCGGTTCAGAATAGCCGGAAAGCATGTTGAATACAGCGGTAGCGTCTTCCCCGATGGCTTTTTGGCAGGTGAGCAGCCCCATGTCGGTATATAGCTTCGCTGTGCTGTCATTATAATTTCCCGTTCCCAGATGGACATAACGGCGGATCCCGTCTTCTTCTCTGCGGACTACCAGAGTGATCTTGCTGTGGGTCTTTAATCCTACCAGGCCATAGATTACATGACAGCCTGCCTGCTCCAGCTTTCTCGCCCAGATAATATTATTTTCTTCGTCAAATCTTGCTTTTAATTCTACCAATACCGTTACCTGCTTGCCATTCTCTGCGGCCGCCGCCAGAGAAGCGATAATGGGGGAATGGCTGCTGACCCGGTACAGGGTCTGCTTGATCGCCAGCACATCCGGATCTTTTGCAGCCTGTCTCACAAAATTTACTACAGGGTCGAAGGTCTCGTATGGATGATGAAGAAGAATGTCGTGTTCCCGGATCTGATCAAAGAGAGAGCCTTCTTCTTTTAACCATTTCGGAGGCTGGGGAGTATATTTTTTGCCCCGCAGATGGTCATAGCCCTCCAGGCCGGAAAGCTTCATTAGGAACGTCAGATCCAACGGGCCGTTGATCTTAAAAATATCCTCCTCCCGGATGTTTAATTCCTTTTTCAGGATTTTCAGTAACTGCTTGTTAGTTCCTTCCTCTACCTGCAGCCGGATCGCTTCGCCCCACTGCCGTTTTTTGATCTGCTTTTCAATCTCCATCAGCAGATCCGCCGCCTCGTCTTCTTCGATAGAAAGATCGGCATTTCGCATAACGCGGAACGGAAAAGCGCAGATCACCTCATAATTCATGAATAGGCGGTGGATATTCCGTTCTATGATCTGCTCCAAAAGGATAAAAGTCTTTTCTCCTTCTGTGGCAGAGGGGATTTCTACTGCCTGGGGAAGGCCGGAGGGAACCTGTACGGTAGCAAAGTCCGTGTCAGAGTTTTCCCGGTTTTTCTTCCCGCCGTGGGAAATGTAAAGTTCCCGGAAATGGCCGTTGCTGTCGTCTGTCTTAGGCGTTGTTTTCATTTTCAGAATGGCGCCAATGTTCAGAGACTTGTTGCGGATCAAGGGAAAGGGACGGGAGGAGTCTACTGCCATCGGAGTCAGTACAGGATAGACTTCCGCCTGAAAATAATTGTCTACAAATTTTTCCTGGGCGGGTGTCAGATCCTCGTGATGGGAGAGAAGGTGAATCCCATTTTTGGCCAGTGCGGGCACCAGGCTTTTATTATACGTATCGTATTGATCCCTGATCAATTGATGTGTGCTCTCACTGATCGCTGTAAGCTGCTGTGCCGGCGTCATCCCTGCGATATCCTTTTTGGTATAGTTTACTTGAACCATATCTTTTAAAGAGGCCACGCGTATCATATAGAATTCATCCAGATTGGAGGCGGTGATGCTTAGGAATTTTAAGCGGTCCAAAAGAGGAATATTTTTATCCTGAGCTTCCCGCAGGACACGGTAATTAAAGGAAATCCAGCTGAGTTCCCGGTTGTAAAAATATTCTGCTTTGGCGTAAGGTGATTTATTGTTCATAGGAACCTCCTTTCCTGCGTTGCTTTAAGATTGGTTTAATGCCGAAGACTTCCTCGAAGAAGTCGGCATGAATATTGAAAATCCCCTGTTCCAGCGTAATATCATACAGCGTGTCGCCAGTAATCGTAAGCTGCTGCTTGCGAAGGGCCAGGGTAATATGCTGAAACTTTTGCTTATGGCTCCGGTCCATGGAATGGGCCAGACAGAGGATTGCATTCAGCTTGGCAATCTTGATATAGTCATTGCGGTCGAAAACATCCCGGATCTCGTCAAATTTTGGAAAGTCCTCCGACAGGTAGCGCACAGTATAAGCCACGATCATCCGCTCCTTATGGGAGAGACCGATAATCTCTGTGGAGGTAACGATCTTATAGGAATTTTCCCCCACATCGTTTAGATTGATATAACTCCCGCAGTTGTGCAGGATAGCGGCGATCTGTAAAAGCTCCCGGTCCCGGCGGCTCATATTTTGCTGCCGTTTTAAGGCGTCAAATATTTTTAAGGCACAGTTCTCAATATTGGCGGAATGGGCGTCATTGCAGCAGTAGCGCAGCGAGAGATTTCTGGCGGCGCTGATAATATCCTCGGCAAAGCTGTGGGCGGGGGTGATCCGTTCCTTTTTCTCTGCAAATTCAGCCGCCATGCCATCGCACAGGGTTATGCCGGAAAGCCACATTTGCTCTGCAGAGGTTTCTTCAAAAATATTATGGTAGATCATGGCCGTCGGCAGCAGAAGAGAGGCCTGGGACAATGAGGTGTTCAATTCCTTGCGCAGTTCCTCCGGTTCCTGGGAGGAGATCGCCTGGTAAAATTCTTCGTATTCCTGCCGGCTGACAGAATCTTTCTTATTCCCTTTGCTGTCAGTGGGCTGCAAATGTCCGAAATTGTGTACACTAAGATATTTCACAAAGCTGCGCAGCTGGTTGCCCATTGCAACGATGTTTTTGATTTTGTGGTTCTTCAGATACAGCCTGGAAAAAGTGTGCAGATCGTTAGAAATAAATTCATATACCAGATTCCGATAGTTGTCGGTCTGATTTTTCATGGTCTGCAGGATCTCTTCAATACGAAGGGAGCCCAGGCGGATATTCTGGGTGGTGATCAGTGTGTTTTGGTCAAAAAGCGATATCTGCATGCTTCCGCCGCCCACATCGACCAGAAGAGTTCCCTTTTGGATCAGCTTATGGAAGGAATTTTCCTTCAGGGCGATGGCTTTATAATATAGGTAACGCTGTTCAGAATTACTAAGTATTTTTATGTCAAAGGAGGTACGCTGCTTCACCTGATCCAGGACAATGAAATTATTGTCTGCCTCCCGCAGGGCGCTCGTAGAAATGATCATGTAATCTGCGATTTTATATTCTTTCATTTTCTCCCGGAAGCCCAGGAGAATAGTGCATAATTTATCAATGGACTGGTAACTGATATGTCCTGTGGAATAAGTTTCGTAGCCCAGCGGGGCAGAATGATGGACATATTCCAGCTCGTGAATCCCTGTTTTTTTGGATATTTCGTAGATCCGCAGAGAGGTTTGGTGAGAACCTACGTCAATTGCGGCAAAAAGCTTTACTGCCATATGGATCCTCCGTTTCTGAATGTAAATCAATATAATATATTTCTATTTTACGTTATTCTTGGGAAAATAACTAGAGTTTTTCTGTTTTTTTTGAGAAATTTGCAGGGCTTTTACCGATCGGCGCTCCTGTCCGGACGGGGAAAAGAGAGTGTGAAGTTGCCCCAGTGGGGAAAATACAGCAAACTAAGGGTAGATTTTTTGAGGAAAAGAAGTATAATAAGAAGGGAATGAATTGGTAAAAGGATTTAAACAAGGAATTGTCGAAGAAAGGACACAGTAGGATGAAGACATCGGATTTTGCCTATGAGCTGCCCCGGGAACTGATCGCCCAGGATCCCCTGGAAGACAGAAGCGCTTCGAGGCTGTTGCTTTTAGATAAAAATACCGGGGAGAGGGCACATTCTGTTTTCTGTGAGATTAAAAATTACCTCCGGCCGGGAGATTGTCTGGTGCTGAATAATACTAAAGTAATACCGGCGCGGTTACTGGGAGAGAGGACAGGAACCGGCGGAAAGGTGGAAGTGTTGCTGTTGAAACGCCGGGAGGATAATATATGGGAGACTCTGGTAAAGCCGGGGAAGAAGGCCAGGCCGGGAACAGAGCTTAGCTTTGGCGGGGGGCTCCTGCAGGCCAGGGTGTTAGATGTGATAGAGGAAGGAAACCGGTTGATCCAATTTTCCTATGAAGGGATATTTGAAGAGATTCTGGACCGCCTGGGACAGATGCCTCTGCCTCCCTATATTACGCATGAATTAAAGGACAAAAACCGTTATCAGACGGTTTATGCCAGATATGACGGATCGGCTGCGGCGCCAACGGCAGGCCTGCATTTTACCAGGGAACTTTTGAAAGAGTTGGAAGAAAAGGGGATTACCCTTATTAATGTAACGCTTCATGTGGGATTGGGAACCTTTCGCCCTGTGAAGGTGGAAGATGTAAGCCAGCATCACATGCACATGGAATATTATCAAGTTTCCCCGGAAGCCGCTGCGCAGATTAATGAGACAAAACAGCGAGGGGGAAGAGTGATCTGTGTAGGGACCACCAGCTGCCGTACAATAGAGTCGGCTGCCGATGCGTCAGGTAAAGTACAGGCCCAGGAGGGAGATACCGGGATCTTCATCTATCCCGGATATCGCTTCAAGGTCATGGACGGCCTGATTACAAATTTCCACTTGCCGGAATCCACTCTTTTGATGCTGGTTTCCGCCCTGGCGGGCAGGGAATCTGTTATGGAAGCTTACCGCGAGGCGGTATCTATGAAATACCGTTTTTTTTCCTTTGGGGACGCTATGTTTATAACGGACCGGATCTTACCCTTTGGTTCTGAAAAGTAAGGAAGAAGATGTGGCTGGCTGTGAAATATGAAGGGGAGGCTGATTATGCTAAAAAAGAAAATGTTGTTTGTTTATAATCCTATGGCAGGAAAGGAACAGATTAAAAATAAGCTGTCAGATATTCTGCAGACCTTCAGTGAGGCAGGATTTATCATAACGATTGTATCTACCGAACAGAAAGGGGATGCCAGGAAGATCATAGAGGAATATGGAGCTGATTATGAATATGTAGTATGTTCCGGTGGAGACGGGACCATGAATGAAGCGGCGGCTGGTTTGATGCAGCTGGAAAAAAGGCCGGTCTGTGGTTACATTCCTGCCGGGACGGTTAATGATTTTGCTTCCAGCCTGAAGATTCCCAAGTTGATGAAGAGAGCTGCCAAGCTGATCACCGAGGGGACGATCTTTCATTGCGACCTGGGAGGCTTTAACCAGGATTATTTTACTTATGTAGCCGGTTTTGGCGCATTTACCGAGGTGTCTTATCAGACTCCCCAGGAATGGAAAAATGCTTTGGGAAAGGTAGCGTATTTTGCGGAGGCAATCAAGCATGTGTCCGAAATAAAGCCGCATCATATGAGGATTGTTTACGATAATGACGAGGTGATCGAGGGGGAATTCATTTTGGGCCTGATCAGCAATTCTGTTTCTGTGGCTGGTTACCGGGCCTATGAGAAGAAAAATATAAAGATGGATGACGGCTTATTTGAGGTCATGCTGATCCGGGAATTGAAAAATCCTTTGGAAATCCAGATGGTGTTGAATGCTTTGATGACAAAGAGGCTGGATGCTGAACAGATTGTTCGTTTTCGGAGCCAGAAGATACATATCGTGGCAGAGGATGAAGTCCAGTGGACTTTGGATGGGGAGGACGGAGGGTTCTGTAAAGAGGTACGGATGCAGAATTATCAGAGAGCCCTGCCGATTATTTGCGCCCAAGAGGCCATTGCAAAAGTCTCTATGCAGCCGCTGTAGGCAAAGAAAAAAGCTCTTGGAGAAAAGGAAAATATAGTCTTTTCTCCAGGAGCTTTTTTAGAGATCACTGTCCCAATATGATAATGGTGGAACAGCCATATATAGTGCTGGGAAAGCTGGCAGCCGCTATTGTGGAATTAAAATTGATCCAATCTCCGGGCTGGATTTCTGACAGGGCGCTTGCATTTCCGTTTTTTGTATAAGAAACGGAGCCTGTCAGCGCTACATGGGCCTGTACCTGATCGCTTCCATCCTCAGAGATATGGAGGAAAGCGATATAATCTGGATTAGCCGATGACTCTATGGAAATGACTTTTCCTGTATACCACCCGGCCCCGTTTTCTCTGGGTACGTTTGGCGGGGTAGGATAGGGTGTTTGGGAAGGGGATGGAGTCGGCGAAGGATCCGGCGTTTTCCCTTCTGCGGAGGATACCGTTACCTTACAGGTCGCTTTCAGCTTCCCAAGTTTGGCAGTAATAGTGACTTTTCCAGGCTTTTTTGCTTTGATAAGCCCTTTCTTGCTTACTGTTGCAATTTTCTTGTTACTGGATTTCCAAGTGATTTTGGAAGAATTTTTCTTGGAAATGACCTTTAGGGTTTTTGTTTTACCTGTCTTTATCGTGCAGGAGGTATGGTTTAATTTTAGTTTTTTGGGTGCGGCTGTGGCATTTGCGCCGAAAAGGCATCCAATGAGCAGTCCGATCGTTACTAAAGCTGCAGTAAAATGTTTCATGGCGGCATCCCCTTTCTGAATGTATTTCTCTCCTTTTTTGTGTTGTGATAATATAGAACAGTAATAAGTTATAAATATACATATTATACAGTAAAATTTATTTGTTGAAAAGAATATTCAGCCTACATAAATCGACACAAATCGACATAACAGACCATTTCCCATTTTACATCTCTGCAATCCGGCTGACTCCCACATAGATCTCTGATATTTTATACCAGGTAGGGTAATCGACTACTCCAGTCTGAGGCAGCTTGAATACCCGCTGGAATACCCGGACAGAATTGGCGGTTTTTTCACCATAGATTCCGTCTTCCGCTATCTTGGGAATCAGCGGATAGCCCTTGGAAATAACATTGAGCTGGTTCTGCAGCTGCCGTACCTTGTCGCCCGTAGAACCGATGGTCAGGTCATAGCCTGGCCAGGAGGCTGGGATACCGGAGATTTCTTCGGAGGTATTAATATAGATAGAATCTCCATAGAAGGTACGCAGGATTTCCAGGGCAGAGTAACCGCGGTCGCCCAGCGTCTTGGATTCCCACTGGCGCATCCAGTTGGGGCAGGAGACCTTTTTCCCATCGCAGTATTGGGTAAACAGCGGCTGGGTTACATTGGGCTTTGACAAGTAATTAGAGAAAATCGTGTCCACAGCAACAGAGATAGACTCATAAATATTTCTCTGAGGGATCCATTTCTGGTCATAAGCAGTGGAACTGGTAATAGTAAAATCATACCCCCGGTTGCGGTACCATTCTGTATACACTCGGTTCAGTGTGATTGACTGTATCGCAAGGATATTGGCATATAGCGTTGCTTCCGGCCAGGTGGCGTAGATCTCGCTGGAAGCAACATTTTTAATATAATCCTTATATTTGACATAGTAATTCTGTGCGCTGGAATCTGAGGGGGGACCATCGTGGACGATAACGTACTCGGGGGATGGAGTAAGAATTAGTAAAACTCGGGTAAATTTAGGATGGTAATATCTGGGATACTCTGGTACAATAAATCAGATATCATTTTCAGAATTCAAAGCATCAGGGAAGAGCAGGAGGTGGAAGGCTTTGAGGGAGCGCCAAAAGGGAGAGTTGAACTGGGAACGGCTGGATAATACAGCCAATTTATTTCCCGTGATCGCTACGGAAGAGATGACTAATGTATTTCGGATATCGGTGACTCTTCAGGAGGAAATCGATCCTGATATTCTGCAGAAGGCTCTGATTAAAGTACTCCCGTGGTTTGATTCCATGAATGTGAGAATGCGGACAGGAGTATTCTGGTATTATTTTGAGACGAACCGAAGAGGCGCGCCCCTGGTGACGGAAGAGAAAGATTTTCCCTGCCGTTTTCTGGAGCCGCGGAGCAATCGAAATTATTTATTCCGGGTGACCTATTATGGCAGCAGGATCAACCTGGAGGTGTTCCATGCGCTGGCAGACGGGCTGGGAGGGCTGGTATTTCTCAAAGAACTGACTTATCAGTATCTGCGTCTGCGCTATCCCCAGTTATGTGAGAAGGTGGGGGACAGGCTTTCAGGGGATACTACGCTGAATACAGAAGACAGCTATCTGAAAAATTACCGAAAAAGCCAGCCCAGAGGCTATCAGTCGGTTCCGGCAGTACATTTATGCGGAGAGCATTTGGCAAAGGGAGAGTTGGGAGTTCTTCATGGTTATTTGTCGGTCAGCCAGCTGAAAGGAGTGGCCAGGCAGCAGGGATACAGTATCAATGAATATTTATTGGGGGTTTATACCTACAGTTTATATAAAGAATATCTTCATGGCGCTATATCGCAGAAGCCTCTTGTGATATGCATCCCGGTAAATCTCAGGCCTTTTTTTGAGTCTTTGACAACACGGAATTTCTTTGCAATGGTGAGCGCATCCTTTCTTCCTCAAAAGGAGGAATATTCTCTGGAGGAGGTTATGGAAATAACAGTCAACAGCCTGCGCAGGCAGATTACAAAGGAGAATCTGGAGAAATTATTTTCCTATAATGTATCGAATCAGAAGAACTTGGTTCTTCGGGCCGTACCGTTGCTATTGAAGAAGCTGGTAATGAAACATGTGTATCGGGTCAGTGCCAGAGCGACTACTACCACGATGACTAACATTGGGAGCGTGGAAGTGGAGAAAGCTTATCAGCCCTATGTGAAACGATTTCATGCTATGATCTCAATGTCAAAAGGGCAGAACATAAAAGGGACGATCTGTTCCTATGGCGATGAGCTGGTATTCACCTTTACCTCGGACCTGCGGGACGTATCGATCCAGCGGCGGTTCTTTTCTACCCTGGCAAAGGAAGGGATCGCTGTGACAATAGAAAGTAATGGGGTATATTATGAATAAATGTAAAAGATGCGGCGTGATGGTAGCGGATGATACATCCATCTGTCCTCTGTGCAGTTCTGTTCTTTTGGAGGTGGAGGAAGCTGTGCCAGGGGACAGGCAGGAAATGTATCCGGACATCAAATTAAAGACAAGGCTGGTACAGCGGATCTGCAGGATCGCTACTTATATTGCCCTGCTGGCAGAATTACTGCTGATAGTGATCAACTATTATACGTACCCTGCCAGTGGCGTCCGGTGGTCCATTATTACGGGAGGCGCTATCTTATATCTGCTGGCCACCATGTGGGAGCTGGTTAATCGGAGGAAAGGGCACATACAGAAGATTTACCTCCAGATAATCGGCGCCCTTGCATTGATTCTGTGTATTGACTATGTTTTGGGATTTAGCGGCTGGTCATTGGAATTTGGGCTTCCCTGTGTGATCCTGTGTATTGATCTGCTTATTGTTGTCTGCATGGCCGTTAATTTTTCCAATTGGCAGAATTATCTATTGCTGCAGATGTTTGCCGTGCTGCTGGGAATAGTGGATCTGGTGCTCCTCCTAAAAGGGATTGTGGGGCTGCCGGCCCTGGTATGGTCTGCCCTGGGAATTTCTGCGGGCTTTTGGACGGGGACATTGATTTTGGGAGACCGGAAAGCTGCGGAGGAAATGAAAAGAAAATTCCATATATAAAATAGGATTGCGGACGGAAGACAGAAGTTCTGACAGTAGGAGGAAAGATGAAGGAGAAGATTAGCTTTAAGGCGAAGCTGGTAAGAGAGATAATAAAAATATCTACTTCCCAGCATATCATTGGGCCTAAGATACAGAATGGCACGCTGCGGAAGAAATTAGTAGAGCCGCCCTGGCACTGCCCGGAGGGGTATCTGCGGATGCCTATTCGGATGAAGCATTTTGAAATGGAACTTTTGACGCCGCCGGATATGGTATCGGATGAGATTATCCTCCAGCTCCACGGGGGAGGCTATATTGGCGGGATCCGAAATATATACCGGGATTTTGCCGTGCTATACAGTGAGATCCCTTCCCGGAGGCGGGTGCTGTCTATAGATTACAGAGTAGCTCCTGAGAACCCCTATCCGGCAGCCTTGGAGGATGGGCTGGCGGCCTATCAGTGGCTTTTGTCGGTAGGCTATTGTGGGAAACAGATCATTCTGGCCGGGGATTCTGCAGGGGGCGGCCTGGCATTGGCTATGTGCGCCTATTTACGGGACCATGGGATAGAACTTCCCAAGGGACTGGTATTGATGTCACCATGGACGGACCTGACCGCTTCCGGCGTTTCTTATGAAGAGAATTATGAGAAGGATCCCCTTTTTGGAAGGACCCGGGAAAGTATGATCTACAATAGGGAATATGTGGGGGACAGAAATCCTGCAGAACCATATATTTCTCCTCTTTTTGCAGATTACACTGGATTTCCCCCTATGCTGTTTCAGGTGGGCAGTATTGAGATGCTGTTAAGCGATTCCCTGTCTGCGGAAGAGAAGGCGAGGAAGGCAGGTTGCCAGACAAAGATCACTGTATATGAGGGAATGTTTCATGTATTTCAGATGGGGCTGCTTAAGATGCCGGAGTCAGAGGAAGCATGGAAAGAGATTACGGAATTTATCTGTTCCCTATAATATAATAAACAGAATAGGATAAGCCCTTCTTATCATAGGATGTACAGGATATTCTATGGGAAAGAAGGGTTTTTTGTGCAAAAGGAGAAGGACGGGATTATTTATCATCAGTGGGGAGAACTGGAGGGCTGCAGGATTTATACAGCTTATGCGAGTGAGGGCCCGGATCTGGAAGAAACGATAGCTTTATATCAGGCGGCCCGGGAGGACAGCCTGTATCGGGAATTGGCGGAGCTTGCCGGGAGGGAGGAAGGGCAATGATCCGATGTGGGGCGTATCTGCGCCTTTCCCGGGAAGAGGAGGGGGAGGGAGAGAGTAACAGTATCCAGGCCCAGAGGATCATCATCCATCAGTATGTCAAGGAACAGGCAGAAATGGAACTGATCGGGGAATGGGTAGACGATGGCTACAGTGGGAGCAATTTTGCCAGGCCGGGGTTCCAGGCTATGCTGCATCAAGTTCTTCTGGGAGGGCTGGATTGTATCCTGGTCAAGGATCTCTCCCGTTTTGGCAGGGAATATATTGAGACAGGCCGGTATCTGCAACAGGTATTTCCCAGGCTGGGGATCCGGTTTGTTGCTGTAGCCGATCATTATGACAGCCAAAATACAGAATTTATGGAGCAGGCATTGTTATTGCCGGTAATGAACTTGCTGAACGATGCCTATTGCCGTGATATTTCCCAGAAAGTGCGGAGCCAGCAGCGGATGAAACGGGGCATGGGAGAATATATTGGGGCGTTTGCCGGTTATGGCTACCGTAAGAGCAGGGAGGACCTGCATTGGCTGGAACGGGATGAAGAGGCGGCGGCTGTAGTGAAGGCAATCTATTTTCTCCGCCTGTCCGGGCTCTCTCCTGAGAAGATCAGCCTGCTTTTAAATTACAGGGGGATTCCTTCTCCCAGGGGATACAAATCCCAAAATGGAAGCCGGTATATTACCGGATTTTCCAGGGAGGAATTTCCGCCCTGGTCTCCTATGGCAGTGCGGCGTATCTTGCAGAATCCTATGTACACTGGCGTGATGATACAGGGGAAAAGGGAAAAAATCAGTTATAAGCTTCCAGACCGGAGACCGGTACCGCAGGAAGAATGGGCCTGGGTGGAAGGAGGAGTGCCGGCGTTGGTGCCGGACTGGCTTTTCCGGCGGTTGGAATTATTACAGGAAAGGCACATCCATTGTAAGCGGGGACACTGGTTCTGCAGATTGTGGGACGGCATTGCAGAAGGAGATGCCTGGAAAGAGGAGGATAGAATATTGGATGAGCTGGAGAGGAAATTGCCGTTATGGCTGACAGGGAAAGCGGACTTGCCGGAAGAGGACGGAGCAGAATATCTGCGGCGGCTCCGCCTTGTTTTTTTGATTAGAAGGCTGCGCCGGGAGAAGGGGGAAATATGGGTCGATCTGAATATTCGGGAAGGATGAGGATAGGGATTTATGCCCGGATCTCTGTGGAGCATAGAGGGCGGAGGGATAGCAGCATTGAAAATCAGATTGCCCTGGCCCGGCATTTCCTGCAGGGGAAACCGGATCTGGAAGAGGGGGGCTGCTTTACAGATTCCGGTTACAGTGGACAGAGCTTTCATCGCCCTGGTTTTGAGCAGCTCTTGGGGCAGCTGCGCAGCGGGGCGTTAGAAGGGATTTTAGTGAAAGACCTGTCGCGCCTGGGAAGAAATTATCTGGAGACAGGGGAATATCTGGAGCGGATTTTTCCCTGCATGGGAGTGCGGGTCATCAGCCTGGCTGAAGCCTATGACAGTTATGGACGGCAGCCGGGGGGCTTGGAATATGGCATGCGCAATCTGATGAATGAATGGTATGCTAAAGACATTGGCAGGAAAGTCCGCCTGGCCAAAGAGCGGCAAAGGGCGGAAGGCAATTATTTGGGAAGCCGTCCTCCCTACGGCTACCGTATTATTTGGATTGAGGGCATACGGAGATTGGCGCCAGATAAGCAGGTCTTTTGGGTCAGGGAAGAAATCTGCCGGCAGCATGACAGGGGCAGGAGCTGCCAGGCGATCTCAGAATGGCTGTGGGACAGAGACATTTTGCCCCCGGATCAGTATAAGCGCTGGGGACGGGCGTGTTGGAGCCGGGATCTTCCCGAGGAAAAGAAGCGGTGGGACAGAGGGACGATTGCCCGTATTTCTCACACCAGAGGGGATAACTACCCGGCTTAATACGATTTCCCCCGTTTCATTGATGGATTTGATCTCATTTTCTGCAATTTTGGGCGGGTAATCGCCATAAAGGGTGTGGGGAGGGATAACGAAAAGCTCTTCACTTGTGCCTAATGCATTTTCCCTGGGCATGAGTGAAACATTTTGCAATGCGTTTTCCCCGGAAAGGATCTCTGCGCCAGAGATCTCCAGCCCTTCGTAACCCGGCGCAGAAATTCGTACATTAAACAGGGAATATGGCTGCTGGGCGGTAGGCTCCATGCTGTATTCCAAAGGAGGGGCCGGCAGGACCACAGGCTCTGTCTGTCCGTTGACGTCTGTAGTGATTTCTTCAATGATCTGGTCTGGTATGCTGTTGCTGAATATCTGGATCGTGGCTCCGGAGATCGCCCGGGAACCTAATATGGAATTAACATTTACCTGAAGGGTACCGGTATCCGGCATATCCTGAGTAGCAGTGAGTGTTGTTGGCATAGAAAACCTCGAAAATTGATATCATAATATTTTATGTACAGAGAAAATTTCCGTGATAAAATAAATTGTGTCATGAAAACTTTCCGAAAAATGGGGTGGCGTATGAAGGTAGGATATGATAAAATAAAATGGTCTTTTGATCTGGCGGATTATATTATGGAGGTGACATATGGAAGAAATTAAGGTGAAATATTTTTCTGCGGATATTGATAAATTAGAATATATTGATGGCAAATCGGATTGGATCGATCTCCGGGCTTCCCAGGAGGTCGCAATGAAAAAAGGGGAGTTTCGGCTGATCCCCCTGGGAGTAGCGATGGAATTGCCGGAAGGCTATGAAGCTCATATTGTTCCCAGAAGCAGTACCTTTAAGAATTTTGGGATTATTCAGACCAACCATTGCGGCATTATTGACCAGTCCTATTGTGGGGATAACGATATGTGGCAGATGCCTGCGCTGGCAGTGCGGGATACCGTGATCCATGTGAATGACCGAATCTGCCAGTTTCGGATCATGAGAAACCAGCCCCCTGTTGTTTTCCGTCAGGTAGACCGACTGGAGGGACAGGACCGGGGAGGATTTGGAAGTACGGGCAAACAATAAATACGCCTCTCGATGGGGCGGCGAAAGGACAGGTGAGAAAATTGCGCAGCTTAAAAACAAAATTTATCATTGCTACTTGCATCATATGTATTATATGTATTGGATTGACAGCAGGGATCAGTTACCGGCAGTCCTCTTCTGTTATCGCACAGGCCAGCGGGGAGAATGAAGAGATGACAGCCCGGGAAGCGGCCCAGGAGCTGGAGAACTGGATGCAGACAAAAGGGGAATTCCTGTATACTGTTGGGGCAAATATTGAGACAGAGGGTGACACTGATTATGATAAGCTTTGCCAATATATGAAAGGGTTATTGGAGGGCTATAACACAGATGATACCCTTTACGATATCTACTTTACTTATCCTGACAGCCGGATGGCATCAGGAAGCGGATACGTGCCGGACGGTACAGTGGATTTTACTACACGCGATTGGTACATAGAAGCAGAAGAGTCGGATGGACTGGCGTATTCTACCCCTTATCTGGATGTAGATTCAGGAAGGATAGTAATAACAATCTCCGTCAAAGTTGAGATTGACGGGAAGACAGTAGGCGTTCTTGCGGAGGACATTTTTGCAGATATCCTGGTGGATATTACGAATAATGTGGAAGTGCCAAAGAACAGCTATGCAATGCTGACTGACAGCAAAAATGGCGTTGTGGTACACCCCAATGAAGCTTATGGCTATGTAGACGATGAACCGGTCGCCCTGACAGA
>CANPZE010000013.1 GCA_947589315.1 uncultured Lachnospiraceae bacterium
ATATAACGCCACCTCCCCTCCTATGTATTCCGGCAAGCCGGTCATTAAGCGTTGGGAGGCTACCACCCTGTCATGGGCACTTTCCTATGGCTTTCGCCACGTTACCAATATACCATTTCCGACATCACACTTCAACCGTTTTCTACAATTCTTCCTCCCTCCGTTTCCCTCTGTTCTGTATTTTATTCTGCTGTCTGCCCTCGTTCTGCTCCACACGTTCAAGGTTGGCTTTGTTATAGCTTATCACTTCCGCAAATGCAAGGTCGTGACACGCCCTCGCCCTCTCGTTCCGAAGCGTTCCACTTTTCCACTATTATCATTTAGAAAATGCTTTACGTCTTCAATTTTATAATGTTTAATATAACTAAAAAACACGAAAGGAGTACTGCAACATGACAATGGCACAAAAAATAAATATGGCCATGGCATATAAAGGAATGAGTCAGGCTGCTCTGGCAAGGGCTATCTCTATGACACCTTCAAACTTTAACCAGAAACTCAAAAGAGAAACCTTTTCCACCGAGGAGCTTGATAAAATTGCAGAAGCCTTGGTGGCATGTACGAATTTTGCTTTATATTCCCAGACGGCACCAAAATATAAAGCCCTGCTGCTACTTGTCAGCAATCCGCTGTCAATTGACAGCCATTGTCAGCAGACGGCAGCAGGCGAATACAACGCGTGATGATTTCGAGCCGTTTTTCTATCGCTGTGCGTGTCATATGGTGGCTGATGATGTACTCTAGACCATGGCATTATGTCTTTTCCGAAAGAGGGGATCGCTTTGCATGAACCCGAAACCAGGCGAGCTGCATCAACTTCTATGCTTAGCGCAACCAAGTTATCAATTAAAGCTCTTGATAATCTAATGGCTGCTGCCGCATCTGATAACCCATACATCCAGCCTGTTTCGGACCTCCTGGAAGATGAAAACTTGCTAAATCATACAACTCGCTATTGTAAAACAGATTATGGCCATATAAGCACATTTGTTGATATTCCGGATCCTTTTTCAGGCTCAAGCTCACGTGTTTTAATTAACCCACGCACTCTCAGGCAGTCCGATGCTATGACACTATACAATGAATTACTTAAATATATAAATCAAAACAGAAAGCATAACAACATCCCTGGATTGTATGATGTATAATAGAAAAGCGCCGGGCAAAAAGTTCATATTTTCTTGTGTCTGACGCTCATTTTATTTTCAAATGGATTAAATTCGGGTTAATTTCAAAAAATAAGGCTCTCCAAAATGCTTGGAAAGCCTGTAAAATCAACGCTTTTATTTGTCAAGACTCTTCATCGTCGGGAACAGCAGCACATCTCTGATGGCCGGCGAATTTGTCATCATCATCACCATACGGTCAATCCCAAATCCAATACCGCCGGTAGGAGGCATTCCTATACTCAACGCATTCAGGAAATCTTCATCGGTATGATTTGCCTCATCGTCTCCCGCAGCAAATGCTTTTTCCTGCTCCTCAAAGCGGGCCCTCTGATCAATAGGATCATTCAGCTCCGAATAAGCATTCGCCATTTCCCAGCCATTCATAAAGAACTCAAACCGCTCCACATACTCCGGATCGTCCGGCTTCTTCTTAGTCAGAGGCGAGATCTCTATCGGATGGTCCATAATAAACGTAGGCTGGATCAAATGATCCTCCACATATTCCTCAAAAAACAGATTTAAGATATCGCCCTTGCCGTGCCGTTCCTCATACTCCAGTCCGTGCTGGTCAGCCAGCTTTCGCGCCTCCTCAAGCGTATGCACCTGGTCAAAATCCACATTAGCATACTTCTTCACCGCATCCACCATAGTGATCCGCTCAAAAGGTTTTGACAGATCCATGGTATGTTCTCCATAAGTAAGCACCTCAGAGCCCGTTACTTCTCTGGCCACATAACGATACAGATTCTCTGTCAGATCCATCATGCCATGATAATCCGTATACGCCTGATACAGCTCCATCAAGGTAAACTCCGGATTATGGCGGGTATCCAGTCCCTCATTTCGGAACACCCTTCCAATTTCATAGACACGCTCCATGCCGCCTACGATCAACCTCTTCAGATATAGTTCCAGAGAGATTCTCAGCTTCAGGTCCTCATCCAGGGCATTAAAATGTGTTTCAAAGGGTCGGGCTGCTGCGCCGCCGGCATTGGCCACCAGCATAGGAGTCTCTACCTCCATAAAACCTTCCCCATCCAGATAGCGGCGGATACTGCTGATCACTTTAGACCGCTTAATAAAAGTATCCTTCACTTCCTCATTCATGATCAAGTCCACATACCTCTGGCGATAGCGGGTATCCGTGTCCGTCAGGCCATGATATTTCTCCGGCAGGATCTGCAGGCTTTTAGACAACAGAGTAACCTCTTCTGCATGAATCGAAATCTCTCCCGTCTTAGTGGTAAATACAGTTCCCCGGATTCCCAGGATATCTCCCACGTCATATTTCTTAAAATCCTTATAAGACTCCTCTCCGATACTGTCTCTCGCCACATATGCCTGGATATTTCCCTTCAGGTCCTGCACATTGCAGAAGGAGGCCTTTCCCATGATACGCTTAAACATCATACGCCCCGCGACAGCGACCTCCTGTCCCTCCAGTTCCCCATACCGCTCTTTAATATCGGTGGAATGCATCGTCACATCGTATTTTGTAATGGCAAAAGGATCCTTTCCCTCTGCCTGCAATGCCTCCAATTTATCTCTGCGGACCTTAAGCAGGGCATTCATATCCTGCTCCGTCTGCGGTTTATTCTGTTGCTGTGCCACGATATTGCTCCTCTCTCCTGCTATTATTTCTGGATCTCCAGAATCTCATACTGTATCATCTCCCCGGTAGGCGTCTCCACTTCAATCTTTTCCCCTACCTTTGCGCCGATCAGAGCCATTCCTACCGGCGACTCATTAGAAATCTTCCCGTTCAGGCAGTCTGACTCTGTGGAACCTACAATCTTATATTCCATAATCTCATCAAATTCTAAATCCTTCAGTCTCACCACACAGCCAATGTTAATCGCATTAACATCTACATCCTCATCTACTACGACCTCGGCATTTTTCAGGATCTTGTCAATCTCTTCGATACGCAGCTCAATATCCCGCTGCTCATCCTTGGCAGCATCATACTCTGCATTTTCGGATAAGTCGCCTTGCTCTCTTGCTTCCTTTATTTTGACGGCAACCTGTTTTCGCTTATTCACCTTCAGATCCTGCAACTCATCTTCCAATGCTTTCAGACCCTCATAGGTCAATATGTTTTTCTTCTCTGCCATTTTGCTTTCCTCCAATTTCTTAGCATTAACAATATCCACTTATTATAACGTACCGTTCCGGCAACGTCAACTATTCCCCATGCTTTCCCCTGACATGGCAATAGCATTCAGCACTCCATTCCCACTGTCATCCATATCCCTGTCGCTTCCATCATGGATACTGGTGCGGAAGGGCGCCATAGGAAGGCCGTTGCGGCCAAACATGGTCACCTCCCCGTAATTTACCCAATTATACCGGGCATATACCGGTGATTTTACCTGAGAAGAGAACAGACGGATCTGATTGCCATCAATCTCTATATCATCTGCGGGATAATAAACCTGATCCCGCCCTGCTACCTCAAAGCCCAGAGGCTTGTCCCCCTTGCAGACCAGCCCGTCTTTGGCATGATTAAAGATCAGCCAGATATAGGAATCGTCCGTATAGCATGACTGGTAAAAGGGACCGAATGCCCTTACATCATCCTGCATTCCATAGACATGGTACATAGCCTGCAATGCCAGCCTCTCCCCTACCGGAAGCTTATCTACCGGATGGATATTGTTCAGCTCTCCCTTATCCAGAATGACAGCCAGCCCTGTATTCTTAACTGTGCGGTATGCGCGCATCTGAGCTTCCCGGATCATGGGCCAGTTCTTAAAATCCGGATCTCCGGCATTCTTAAACATAGGCAGCTGTACGATCATAAACGGCAGCTTATCGTCCTCCCAGTCCTCTCTCCATTGCCGGATTAAGGCAGTCAACAGTGTATAATAAGATTTTGGCTTGTTCTCATCCTGCTCTCCCTGGTAGTAGATAAAGCCAGCCAGCGTATACGGCTTCACCCGGCACAGCATTGTCTCATACAGGCCGGCTGGACGCTGCTCCGACCAGGGCCCGATCGGTCCGGGATACTGATTCTCCCCGCATACCTCGAGCGCCCCCTCCCAGGTAGGATTGGGTTCCGTCTCATAATACTCTTTACATTTTCTGTCAAATTCTGCCTGATAGACCATATAGGCCTCTCTTGCCTTAATATATTCCTCCAGCACCTGATCCTTGGTTGCGGCATCGTACTCCTCTATATAGGAAACAATCTCCTTATTTTTCTCCAGCTCCTCCCGGCTCATCCAGCAGGAAGCCGATGTCCCTCCCCAATTGCAGCCGATAATACCAATGGGGACATTCAGCTGGGCAGCCAGCTTTCTGGCAAAATAGTACGCCACGGCGGACCAGCGTCCTGCCGTCTCCGGGGTACACAATTCCCAGCAGCTTTCTTTCTCTGCCTGGTCCATTTCCTCACAAAAATGTGTGAACTTCGGTGTATAATAATACCGGATCAGCGGATTATACGCCTCTGAGACTGCATCTATCCCGTCTTTGGAATTCTGCAGCTCCAGTTCCATATTGGACTGGCCTCCTGCCAGCCACACCTCGCCATACTCCACATCCTGAAATACCACCTGCTCCCCGCCGGCAGTAATTATCATTTCATAAGGTCCGCCGGCTTCCATCGGCGGCAGCTTTAATGTCCACCTTCCATCAATCACCCGGGTAGTCACCTGGATATCCTGAATCACTACAACTACTTTCTCCTGGTCCGACTCACCCCATACGGTAACTGGCTTTCTTCTCTGCAGTATCATATGATCACTGAATATTGCTGGTAATTTAAGCATAATCTTCCCTCCATTTGATCAACCTATTGTTCTATCATAGTACAAATCTGCCGGAATGAGAAGTCCTGTGACAAAAAAATTTGCAATAATACCCATATACATTTATAATCCTATTATGAAAGCTTGTTTTCAGGAAAAGAGGATTCTATTATGAGTACATCAAAAAAAGTAAGTAAAAGCCACAAGCTCCGCAATAGATTACTGGCGGGAGGGATTCTGCTCCTGGCCGCCGGTCTGGTCACATGGATCTATCTGTCTGACCGGGTGCAGTTCTATGACGACCCCTCCACCACGGGCAATACCAGCGCCAATCTGCTGAACGGCGGTTTATTTGCAGAGGCAGGGGACACCATTTATTTTGCCAACCCCTATGACCAGAATACCTTATATTCCATGGACCAAAACCTGGAGAAGGTAACCCGGCTGAATGGGGACAATGTCAGCTATCTGAACGTAGCCGCCCCGTATATATTCTACACCAGAAGAAATGACAAAAAGCAGATTGATTCTGATATGCTGCTGAATCTGAAAACCACTGGTTTGTACCGGACCAACCAAAAGGGCGCACAGATGGATGTTCTATACGATGGGCCTACCCAGGCCCTCTGCCTGCACGGCAACTCCGTCTATTATCAGCACTATGATTCTGAGAAAGGGCTATTGCTGTATTCGATAGGGATCGATGGATCAGAAGATAAGCTGCTGTTAGAACAGCCTGCTGCAGCCTATGCCATTAATAATGATACGATCTATTATACGGGTATGGATACCGATCACAAAATCTATTCCATGAACCTGGACGGCTCCGGTTCCCAGGTAATCTATGACGGCAATTGTACCAGCCTGACTCTGGAGGACGGATGGCTGTATTTCCTGGATATGTCTCAGGATTACATACTGTGCCGGATGCGTACCGATGGAAGCCAATTAGAAGCGCTGACTTCCCAACGCCTGGCCACCTACAATGTCAGCGGCGGCACTGTCTATTACCAGGTTGATAACGGCACAGACAATGGCCTGTATTCTTTCAATATAGAAGAGGGCAGCTCCAGCTCCCGGCAGCTCCGCTCCGGTAATTTCAACTATATCCATGTGCTGAGCAAGTATCTGTTCTTTGAAGAATATGATGGAAGTGTTCTATATGTTATGGACCGGAAGACGGGACAGATCCGGGAATTCCAACCCTAAGCTTGTCTCAGCTCCCGGAGCAGTTCTTCCATGGTCCGTCCATTGGCAGGATGGGTTTGATACGGCGCAATCTCACACATGGGTTCCAGTACAAAAGCCCGGCGGGCCATTTCCCTGTGGGGGATCGTCAGCTCCTGCGTATGAAGGATCAGGTCATCGTACAATAGAATATCAATATCTATCGTCCGCGGTCCCCAATGTACCGTCCTCACCCTTTTCAGCCGCTTCTCAATCTGTCCGATCTGTTCCAGCAGTTCCTGGGGAGTCTGCTGTGTCCGCAGCGCCAGCGCAGCGTTCAGAAAATCCCCCTGTTCTACGGGCCCTACCGGCTTAGTCTCAATATAACCAGACACCCGCTCTACGCAATTCTTCTCCTCTGCCCGCAGCAGTTCCACAGCGCAGTCCAGATTTTCTTTCCGGTCTCCCAGATTAGATCCCAGGCTTAGATAGGCCTGATGCCAGCCCCTGCTAATCTCCACCGCCACATTCTTTAGCGGCAGCCCGACAGGCGCCCAGGGCTTCTCTACCCGGATATCCACCCGCTCCAACGCCGGAAATGCCGACAGGATCTTCTCTGCCAAATGCTCCGCCAGACTCTCGATCAGCCGGAAGGTATTCTCCTCTGCCTCCTTTTTTATCAGCCAGCATACCTGGGAGTAATCAACAGAAGCCTCCAGGTCATCCTTCTGTCCTGCTTTCCGCACATCACAATACAGGCGGGCAGACAAGAGAAATTTCTGCCCCAGGACATTTTCCTCCTTCATGACTCCATGCCGGGCAAATACCTCCAGCCCCTCGATACTGATCTGGTCGCTGATCCTTTCCATATCCCTTTACCTCCAATAACTTTTATTCATCGTGCAGGCCAATACTACTCTTCTGGGCAGGCGGTCATACCGTTTCCCCAATTGGTAGCCTGCCAGCTTAAAGGCGCATTGCACGGCAAAATAAAAGCCTTTCCAAAAATGGCCCCGCCGGATCAGATATTTTAATGACGAGGCGGCAAATCCCGCCCCCTCCTTTTCAGAAGAAATCCCCTCAAACACTTCCCTATACTGCCGCTGGGATACCCCCAGATCAAAGTTGCGGGAAAATTGCTGCCGGCAGGTATAGGAATGGGAATGGATCACCCGGGCCTGGGCGCAATAGGCCACCTGATATCCGGCCTGGATCACCCGGGAAGCCATGATCATATCCTCATTAAAGATGGCAGGATGCACAAAGCCCCCCTGTTCAAAATAGATCTTGCGTTTATACATCGCACATACGTCCGAACAAAAATAAGTCTTGATCCCCAGCCGTTCCAGATCCCCCAAGGCCTGTATCCGGTCCTGGTCTGGATAATTATGTTGCCGGGCCAGCTTTTCCAGGATCCCATCCTCCGGCCGGGCCAGCTGCCTTCCATAAGCAATTGCGGTCTCCTCTCTGTCCAACGCCTGCGCCAGCTTTTCCAAAAGCCGCCGGTCTGCAGGAATAGCATCCTGCGTCATCATAAGGACATATTCCTGCTTGGCCAGGGTCATGCCATAATGTCTGGTAGCGCCATGGTCAAAGTCTTCCTTCTTTACAGGATGCACAGATATCCGCTGGTCCTGTGACGGATACAGAGCCTCCCCCTCCCGGTCTATCGTCTGTAAAAGATATATATGGGCCGGCGCTGTGGTCTGTTCCAGAAGGCGGGACAATAACAGGGCCAGATTATCGTCCGGCCGGTATATCGGTATGACCACATCAATTCCAAAACCTGTTTCTGACTGCATGCTATCTCCCTTCTATTCTATGCTTTTTCTCTATGCTTTTTCCTCCATCAGACGTCTGGCCAGAGCTACGGCTGCCTGAGCATCCTCCGAATAGCCGTCTGCGCCGATCTCCTCTGCAAATCCCTGGGTGATCACGGCGCCTCCAATCATCGTCTTGACCGGCAGCCCTTCCTTGCGGATCATAGAGACTACCTTTTTCATTTCCATCATCGTAGTGGTCATCAGAGCAGACAACGCCACAATATCTGCCTTTTCCCTCCGAACCGCATCCAGGATCTCTTCTGCCGGCACATCCTTCCCCAGGTCGATCACCCGATAGCCATAGTTTTTCAACATCATGGCGACCAAATTCTTGCCGATATCATGGATATCATGCTCCACCGTAGCAATTACGATCGTTCCCAACGTATCTCCGGAACGGTCCTTGGCCAGTATGGGTTCCAGATAGTCGATTCCCTTCTCCATTGCCTCTGCGCTGGCGATCAATTGGGGCAGATAATAAACCTGCTGTTCAAACAGCTTTCCCACTTGGTTGATCGCAGCGATCAGGCTCCCGTCCAGGATATCCTGCGCTGTCCTTCCCCGGTCTAACTCTTGCCGGACTAATTCCTCTACCTTTCCTCCCCGGCCCTTTACCACAGCTTCAAAAAGCGCATCTCCTCCGGCGCCTTCCACCGCAATTACATTTTGCCCCGATGTTCCATTCTGCCCCGCCAGTTCAGTCAGCCTGCCTGCATCAAGCTCTCCCTGCACTACAGTGAGTTTGCGTTCTCCCACCCGGCTGATATAGCGGATATCCGCATCGCTGTGGTCCATCAGCAGATCTGCTGCAAAAACCGTATGCATCAGCAACTCCTGGGAGGGGTTGGCA
Organism: uncultured Lachnospiraceae bacterium; assembly: GCA_947589315.1. Classification (GTDB taxonomy): domain Bacteria; phylum Bacillota; class Clostridia; order Lachnospirales; family Lachnospiraceae; genus Jutongia. The sequence continues at coordinate 8,762 of CANPZE010000013.1, forward strand.
ATGGCCATCGTCAATCCATTCTGGATCGCCATAGCCAGGAAGGTACTGTTGACAAAAGCCCGCTCCGGCAGTCCAAAGGAAATATTCGACAGGCCGCATACAGTAGCTGCCTGCAACGTATTCTTGCAGTAAGAAATGGTCTGCAGCGTCTCAACCGCCGCTTTCTTATTGGCCCCCACCGTAGCCACCAGGCCATCGACCACCACATCCTGGACGCCCAGTCCGTATTTTCCTGCCTCCCCCAGCACATTATGGATGATCTGGATCTTCTCCTCTATACTCTCGGGAAGCCCCTTGTCTGACAACGGCAGGAGGATGAACATCGCCCCATATTTTTTTGCCATCGGAAGAAGACGTTTCATTTTCTCCTGCTCCATGGAAATGGAATTGATCAAAGCGCGGCCAGGGTAGATCCGCAGCGCCGCCTCTACCACCTCCGGATAACTGGAATCAATAGAGAGGGGAGTGTCTGTCAGCAGGGTGAGCTCATTCACTGCCTTTACCATCATTTCCTTCTCATCAATACCGTTCATTCCCATATTTACATCAAGGATTGCCGCGCCGGCTTCTACCTGGGATTCTGCCATCTCTCCCACCATTTCCAGACGCCCTTCCCGCAGCTGGGCCTGTAACGCCTTTTTGCCCGTAGGATTGATCCTCTCCCCGACCACTTTAAAATTATCCTCCAGGGATATGGGCAATACATTCCGCTCCGTGGACAAAGCACGGCGGATCACCTTTCCCTGTCGTCCCGGATGGCTGACAGTATCCTTCAGCCCCTCCTGTTCCAAAAGAATATCCAGCTGCCGGATATATTCCGGAGTAGTCCCGCAGCAGCCTCCCAAAATGTCTGCGCCGGCCCGGACCAGCCCCAGCATCTCCCGGGCGAATTCCTCTGCCTTCATGTCATAGGTAGTGACGCCGTCTATTAATACCGGCATCCCCGCATTAGGCTTTGCCACCAAAGGCAATGCCGTATACTGCCGCATCTGTGCGATCACTTCCTGCATCCGGTCCGGGCCTGTAGAACAGTTTACCCCCACAGCATCTACATTCATTGCCGTCATCACCAATGCCGCCGTAGCCGGATCTGTTCCAAAAAGAGTCCTTCCGTCCTCATTAAAAGTCAAAGTTACCATAACCGGCAGGCTGCTGCATTCCTTTACCGCCAATACAGCCGCCCGGCATTCCTGCAGGCTCATCATAGTCTCCACCACAATGAAGTCCACTCCGGCCCGGTCCAGGCACTGTACCTGCTCCTTGTAGATATCCACCAGTTCTTCAAACTGCAGCGTCCCCACCGGATACAACTGTTGCCCCGTCATCGTGATATCCCCGGCAATCAGTATTTCCCGGGATACTTGGGACTGGCGGATCGCTTCCCGGGACAGTCCCACCAGCTCCCGGTTGATCTCCTCCAGCCGGTCAGCCAGCCCATATTCCTCTAATTTAATTCGGTTGCCGGAGAAGGTAGGGGCATATACGGCATCGGATCCTGCCTGGATATATTCCTTCTGCAGCCCGATCAATACCTGAGGATGCTCTAGTATCCACTGTTCCGGACAGACTCCCACCGGCATTCCCCGGTTCTGGAGATTAGAGCCCGTTGCCCCGTCCAGCAGCATCCTCCCTTCCGCCATTTTCTGCGCAAATCCTTCTCTTGTCATGCCAAACCTCCTTCTCAATCTCTGTGGCTGATTATAGCATAACCAATCCATAAAAGAAATAGATTTCCCTCAGGTTGGCTTTTCTTTTCCCTGGTTTTTCGCTATAATAGCTGGGTAAGAATAAAGGAAAGAGGAAAACACGCATGATATTACAATGCAGCCACATTGATAAGGGCTTTCAAGGGGATTCCCTTCTAAAGGATATCTCCTTCCATATAAATGACAATGAAAAGACCGCATTGGTCGGTATAAACGGTTCCGGCAAGACTACCCTCCTGAAGATCCTGGCAGGGGAATATTCTCCGGACAATGGCGAGGTGATCATCCCTCGGGATATCACAGTAGGCTATCTGGCGCAGAATCCCATCTATGACTCCGACCGCTCTATCCTAGAGGAAATGCAGGAAGCCAGGAAGGAATTAATTCAGCTGGAGCATGACATGAACACCCTCTCTGCAGAGATAGACTGCGCCCAGGGAGACCATTTAGAGGCTCTGGTCCGGCAATATGACAATATGCGCCGCCGCTTTGAGAGCATGGACGGATACGCTTACCAAAGTGAATTGACGGGTGTCTTAAAAGGACTCGGCTTTTGCGAAGAGGACTTTGATAAACCAGTAGCCTCCCTGTCCGGCGGCGAGAAGACCCGGGTAGCCCTGGGCAAAATGCTGCTTCAGTCTCCCCAGCTGATCCTTCTGGATGAGCCTACCAACCATCTGGACACAAATGCCATCCACTGGCTCGAAACGTATCTGTCCAGCTATTCCGGCGCTGCACTGATCGTATCCCACGACCGGTATTTCCTGGACAAAATCGTTACCAAGGTAGTGGAACTGCGCCAGGGACACGCCGCCACCTACCAGGGCAACTACAGCGCCTTTTCCCAGAAAAAGCAGGCAGTCCTGGAGGCCGAATTAAAGCAGTACCAAAATCAGCAGTCCCAGATCCGGCATCAGGAAGAGGTCATTACCAAACTCCGCTCCTTCAACCGGGAAAAATCCATTAAACGGGCAGAAAGCCGGGAAAAGCAGCTGGAGAAAATGGAACGTCTGGAAAAACCTGTTGAAGAGCGTACCCGGATGAATCTCCTTTTCTCTCCCCGGATTCAGAGCGGTAATGACGTCTTGCGGGCAGAGGGGCTGACAAAGGGGTTTGATTCCCGCATATTGTTCCAAAATGTGAGCTTTGAATTAAAAAGAGGCGAGCATGTGGCCATTATCGGGGATAACGGCTCCGGCAAGACTACCCTGCTGAAATTGATCACCCAACTCCTGCCGCCAGACGCAGGCGAGATCCGCCTGGGCGTCAATGTAGAAATCGGCTATTATGACCAGGCGCATCAGGTACTTCACGAAGAGAAAACCATCTTCCAGGAGATCCAGGATGAACATCCCCATATGACCAACACGCAGGTCCGCAACCTGCTGGCCTCCTTCCTTTTTACGGAGGACGATGTATTTAAGCAGATCCGCAATCTCAGTGGTGGAGAGCGAGGGCGGGTCTCCCTGGCCAAATTAATGTTATCGGATGCCAATCTGCTGATCCTGGATGAGCCTACCAACCATTTAGATATTGACTCCAAGGAAATCCTGGAACGGGCCGTCAGGCAATTTGAAGGTACGATCCTGTATGTATCCCATGACCGGTATTTTATCAACCGCACCGCTTCCCGGATCCTTGACCTGACCAGGGGGCAGCTGGTGAATTATATTGGGAATTATGATTATTACCTGGAGAAAAAAGCAGACGTAGAAAAGGCCCAGTTCGCATCCTCTCAGGAAGAGGGCAGCGCTCCCAGCCAGTCCCGGACTAAGATGGATTGGCAGCAGCAAAAGGCGGAACAGGCAAAACAGCGGAAACGGGAAAATGCTTTAAAGAAAGTAGAAGAGGAAATTGAACAGCTGGAGACAGAAGTACAGGAACTGGATACCGGCTTGTCAGATCCTGCGAACGGTACTAATGTGGCTCTGCTTCAGGAACTGGCCGGCCAAAAGGCGGAAAAGGAAGAACGCCTTTCCCAATTGATGGAACAATGGGAAGAGCTCTCTGAATAACAGAGAGCTCTTCCTTCGTCCTTTTATTCCCGCATTGCCTTATGTCTCTTCTTTTCCTCATACATAGCATCATCTGCCTTTTTCAGAAAAAATTCCAATGTCTCCTCTCCATCGGGAACTGCCATATAATATCCTATGCTTGCGCCAAACTCATAGGGCTTCTGGCTTCTGGCATTGATCTGTTGAATATACCGGCGAAAATCTGCAATCAAGGCGCAAAGCCTTTCCTGACTGTAATCCTTGCCGATCAAAATAAACTCATCCCCGCCGGAACGGATACAGATCTCCCCATTGACCGCCGCATTTTGCATGGCCTTGGCAATGGAAATAATACCGATATCGCCCTCCATGTGACCGAACTGGTCATTGATTTTCTTCAAGCCGTCCATATCAATTTCCATAACCAGGAGCTGTGTTCCCTGTACCATGCACTGCCGGTAAAAATCCAGCCCCATCGAATCCAGTCCCCGGCGGTTATACAACCCGGTCAGCGTATCCTTATCGTACAGATTCTGCAGCTCCCTCACCATAGACTCCATTTTCCTGCGGATGCGGATATTCTCCAAAGCATTGTCAATATGGGAGAACCACGCCCGGATATTGGCGCTATGGGGAACATTATGCCTGATCGTCACCAGCGCATACCCCAGATAATACTGTAGATAATGTAGGGGAAACACGTAATACGGCTTACTCCAGTTCTTTAAAAACTCCTGGGGGAGCAGCTGGCTCATAGGAAAGGTCTCTTCCTCCAAAATCTTTCCTCCCTTAATACCCACTACCATTTTCATATACTGGCAGGCCCGGATCTCATCACTCTTGGGAATCATGATCTGCTGCTCCCAATTGTCTGCCAGGCAGAGTGCAAACTCTTCAAATCCAGTCTCCAGGAGGGCATACTCCTGAATACATTTGATGCAATCTTCAAAATCAGCGGCGTTAGACATAAAGGTAATCATAGCCGTAGCCGTGTTTTCCATAAAGGCCATTTCATTCATACGCTCTGCCAACACAGAGCTGTAACTATACGACTGCCGTTGAAGGCGCTCTACCTTCTTCTCACAGCCACAGGAACACCGGCAGAGGATCTCAGAGGGAAGATACACCTCTTTTTCCACCTCCTGCCCTGCCAGGATCTGTTCTGCCATTTCCACAGCCTTCCTTCCCATACTCTCTACAGGCTGCTGCACTGTAGTCAGGGAGGGAGTATAGAACAAGCCTTCCTCGATATTATCATAGCCGGATACCATCACATCCTCCGGCACCGTATATCCTATTTCTTCCAGGGCCTGGATCACAGACATTGCCATATAATCGTTGGCGCAGATGATCGCCGCAATCCAGAAAGGCCTGTATCGCCCCTTCCCCGCAATTCCTCCAGAAATTGCCGTAATATACCCGTTCCTTCTCATAGGGGATCTGATTCTTCTCCAACACCTTTTTATAAATGTCAAGACGCATCCGGGCATGGACATTCTCTTCCGGCCCTGTCACCAGATTCAGCCGGTGAACCTTATGGACATCAATAAAGTGCTGTATCATATTGGCAAAAGAGATATCATCATCCATAAGAATATTATAGACTCCATCCAGGGGAGTCCGTATATTGATCACCGGGCAGTGGCACCGTTCATAAATAATATCAAACAGATCCTGCCAATGTGTGTTGGCAAAAGCATCGTACAGCACGATCAAAGCATCCACTTTATCAAAATCTGCCAGATAAAATATTGCCCTCTCCCCTTCGTTATAATTCTCATTCTCATGTCCTGTACTGCCGAAACTGGCATTGTCCACCAAACTGGTAAAAAAGATCAAATGAAACCCTCTTTTGGCCGCCTCCTCTTCAATCCCATTGCGCAGCCGCACTACAAACTCCGTATAGATCTGCGGTAAATATACTGCAATATTTTTTCTGCTATCCATGTTCTGCCTCCCTATTTTCTGCAAAACTCCGAAAGCCAGCCAATAACCTTCACTTCTCCTTACGTCAGAAACAAGATCGATCTGCCAGGGCAGCCTGGAAAGCATTTCCGGACACACTAAAAACGCTTTCTCCTGGAAGCTGGCTGCCATATAGTCTCCCTATTCAGGCCCTGTAGCTTTGCGTCCCCTTCTTTCGAAGAGTTTGCCTTTGACACTGAAAGCGTCATCCTTTTTCTTATCACGTACACTTCAATGTAAATTTAATATACATCACTTACTTATCCCTGTCAATGTCGCTTCCTATTGATTTCATTATATCATATGATTGCGCATGCTGCGGCTGCGCCGCCAAATTAATTTCTTGAAAGTATTGACAAATTTCCCATGGAATTGTACAATAGACGGGCAGTGCAATTTTGAGCTGCCTGTAAAGGGGTGTAGTTCATCGGTAGAATAAGAGTCTCCAAAACTCCAGAGGAGGGTTCGATTCCTTCCACCCCTGTTAAAAATCCCTGAACACATAATGCATGTGTCTCAGGGATTTTTTCTTCTGTAATCCAATGGGATCGTCAAAATGAGGAGGAAGCTTATGAAAATCCTGATGTACCGCTGGAATGCCTGGAATCAGCTGGATATAGAACAGACTCTGCTGTCTCTGGGCCATACCTTGGAATACTGGACGGAACCGCCCCAGAATGCCGAGGACGATACCGCCTATACCCACCGCCTGTCCTCCCATCTGCAAAAAGTTGGTTATGACATCCTATTTTCCATTAATTTCTTTCCCCCACTGGCAGACGCCTGCCATGATGCCTCCGTCCTTTATGTGTGTTGGAACTGCGATGGCTCTCTTCTGTCCATGTACCATGAATCCGTCTTTCACCCCACTAACCGGATTTTTACGTTTGACCGCTCCTGCCAGGAAGAATTCCGGAGAATGGGGGTGGAGCATATCTTCCATCTGCCTCTGGGATTCTCCACCATCCCTCGGGAATATACCGCCCCCAAAGGACCGGATAAGGACTATGAGGTATCCTTTGTGGGAAGCCTTTACGAAAAAAATTCCTTCGACAGGATCGAGGGGAAGCTCCCCGACTACCTGGCCGGCTATCTGGACGGAGCGCTGTGGGCCCAGCAGCAGATATCTGGAGGCAATTTGCTGGAGCCTATGCTGACGCCGGCTATCTGCGCCCAGCTGGAGGAAGTGGCAGATTATCAACGGTCTCCCCGCTCCTTTGCAGACATTTCCAAGCTTTTTGCCACCACGGTACTTGGTTTTAAAGCGGCGAACCTGCAGAGGATCCATACGCTCAACAGCCTGTCCGTCCGCCTCCGCCAGGAAAATATCCGGGTCCATCTTTTTACAGGAGACCTTACCCACAGACTTCCCCTTACCGTAATACATGGTACGGTGGACTATCTCCGGGAGATGCCTTATATTTTTCGGCACAGCAGGATCAATCTGAATATGACCGTTCCTACGATCCCCACAGGGATTCCTCTTCGTATCTGGGATATCCTGGGGCAGGGCGGTCTCCTGATCACCAATTACCAATCTGAATTGACAGAACATTTTACGCCGGACCGGGAACTGGTGATCTACGAAAGCCAGGAAGAATTGCTGGATAAGGCCGCCTTCTATCTGAAGCATGAAGCGCTCCGCCTCGCTATCGCACGGAGAGCCCGGGAACTGGTCTGCAGGGAACATACCCTTGCCCAGCGTTTGGAACTGCTCCTAAAACAACTGGACTGATGGCACTTTTGCGGCAGGAGGCCGCCCTGCCCCTCATTGACATTTGAACGCAAAACCTTACAATGGTCTATAGACTGATCAACCGTAACGAATGGAGGCTTTTTATGATACATTTTCCCCATGCCGAAGAAGACTTTACTCTTTACAGCGAACGCTATACCCTCTCCCGGGAACGGATCCGGGAGATCGCGCAGGAGCTTAGGGAAGCCCATAGCCCTGTCACCGGCCCGCTGGCGGACTACTGTATTGGCGCCGCTGATCTGCTGGAGCTGACCGCCCGTGTCTATGAAAGTTCCCGGGACGGCAGCCTGTACCAAAAGTCACTGGAAGAGCTGCAGGCTCTGAACCATCAGCTCTATGAGGATATCCTTCCCGGACAATACGAAGAAAGCTATGCCAATCCAGACTATGCCCTCCGTCTTCTCGGGGAAGCTCTGGGTCCTCTGCTCTGCCTTTTATACACAGAGCTCCGGGCTGCGATCAGCTATGCCTTTCAACAGCGGCTGTTCTATCTGGTGACAGCCCAGGAACTGTTTCTGGAAATCTATCCTCTGCTGGAGGAGGAAGCCGCACCAGAGGAGATCCGCTCTGCAATCTACTATTATGTATCCGATTATGCAGATATCACAATAGAAGACCGTACCTTAGACATGCTTTCTCCCAGCCGGGATTTCTTTACCAGCCTGATCCTGGGATCAGACCTTAATGACCTGCGGTATCTGTATTATTTTGGGGAATATGTCTCAGAAAATGAACTGGGCACCGCCGCTTATCTCAATTCCTTATCCCAACAGGCAATCGACAGCATGGCGGCCACCTTTACCCAGGGTTATATCCGCGGCTTTGCTCTGTATCGCATCGACCTTACTCGTAAGAGTACCGTAAATATACGTTACCGGCTGGGCTTTGAGCGTATTGTACGTTCAGAGATCCTGCAGTTCCGGGAACATTCCCTGGATACTACCCTCTACCCGGGTGCTGTCAGTCTGGTCCACAAGGCGCTGCGCCGCTCCGGCCTGGTCTCTTCCAGTCCCAACCGGCAATATGACTATGACCACCGGATGGACGATGCCCTGATCCTGGATAAGGCTTTCCTTGACCGGAAGCTGGCGCAGCAGCGTCACTCCTATGAATCCCACGCCCGGCTGGCCGCCGCCTTTGCCGGTCCTGCCGTTATGGAGGTCTTCGGCGAATCCCCCTTCTCTCCCCAGGCCAAAGAAAGCGCGCCCCAGTATTCCTCCAGACAGCAGGCTCTGAAACGGGAATACCAGGCCCAGGCCTCTGCCCTGACCAATGAGTTTATTCCCGGGGAAGAGACCAGCTTTACCATTATTTCCTATCCGATCCCAGAGATTGGCAAAGACTATGCCGCGATCTTCCAGGATACGATCCGTATCAACACACTGGATCCCGCCCTCTACGAAAAGATCCAGACTGCCCTGATCCAGGCGCTGGATCAGGGAGACTCTGTCACAGTCACCGGGCGTAACGGCAACCGCACAGACCTGACGGTAGCCTTTTCCCCGCTGGAGGATCCCCGGCGGCAGACCAACTTTGAAAACTGTCTGGCCGATGTAAACATCCCCCTGGGGGAAGTTTTTACGTCACCAAAATTGGAGGGTACTAACGGTACCCTCCATGTCACTCAGGTTTATTTAAATGAGCTAAAATACGACAATCTGCTCCTGACCTTCCGGGACGGTATGATCGAGGAATACCAATGCCAAAACTTTGGCACCCGGGAGGAGAATGAGAAGTATATCCTGCAGAATCTTCTAAACAACCACGCTTCTCTGCCTATGGGAGAATTTGCCATCGGCACCAATACCACAGCCTACGCTACAGGACAAAAATATCAGATCTCCCAGCTGCTGCCCATCCTGATCGCAGAGAAAACAGGCCCCCATTTTGCCATAGGAGATACTTGCTTCTCCCACGAAGAGGACCTGGTAACCTACAATCCGGATGGAAAGCAGATGGTCGCCAAAGAGAATTCCTTCTCCCAGCTGCGCCATACCCAGCCGGACAAAGCTTATTTTAACTGCCACACAGACATTACGATCCCATACAATGAACTGGGAAGCATTGTTGTGAACTGCCGGGACGGACACCGTATCCCCGTGATCCAGGAAGGACGTTTTGTCCTGCCTGGTACAGAGGAACTGAATCAGTCCTTATCAATAAATTCCTTATAAAAATCAGAATAATCCCTGCGCCCCTCTTTTTCTGCAGCGATCGCTGTACGAGGATGCTGGTTCAGCTGTCCTGTGATCATATAAGGGATATCATATCCCCACAATACGCCGGCATCCTTCAGGGGCACAATGTATTTCTCCACAAATTTCAGCACAGGGAACATCTTATATCTGGGATTTTTTAAGAAGCCCAGAAGCAATTCCATCGCACAGTTGCCAGCTCCCCTTCCCATGCCGCTCATGGTAGCATCCAGATAAGACACTCCCTGGGCGCAGGCATCGATGGTATTGGCAAATGCCAGCTGCTGGTTATTGTGGGCATGCATTCCGATATACTTTCCATACCGTTCCCCCACCTCCAGATACTGCTCAGAGATCATACGGATCTGCTCCGGATACAGGGAACCATAACTGTCCACAATATAAATCCCATCCACCGGGCTCTTCCCCAGCATCTCCAGGGCCGACTTAATATCTGACTCCTTAGCATTGGAGATCGCCATGATATTACAGGTAGTCTCATATCCCTTTTGGTGGGCGTCTTCGATCATATCAATAGCCGCAGGCATGGTATTCACATACGTAGCGATGCGGATCAGATCTACCGGGCTGTCGCTTTTATCATGAATGTCCTGCTTATAATTGCAGCGGCCTACATCGGCCATGATAGAAATCTTCAGATCCGTGTCATTATCACCTACGATTTCCCGGATGTCCTGATCATCACAGAACTTCCATTTCCCAAATTTATCAACGTCAAACATCTCTTTATCTGCGCGGTAACCAAATTCCATATAATCCACGCCGGCCTTGATATTGGTTTTATATAATTCCCGGATAAACTCATCGCTGAAATAGAAGTCATTGACCAAACCTCCATCGCGTATTGTCGCATCTACCACCTTAATATCAGGGCGGAAAGATAATAAATCTCCTTTTTGTGTCATCTCTCTTCCTCCGTTCTCTTTCTATCACCGGCCGCCTGTCTGCCAGACGAACAGTACCAGTATACATAAAAATACAAAATATTACAAGTTTTGTGGAGGATCCTTCTTCTACCACTCTTTTGTAATGTCTTCCGGAGAAATATCACATTTCTTCATAAATTCCTTCAGATCCCTGTCATCCCGGATCAGCATGATCTCTGTAAATTTGCCGCTATGGATATCCTTCAGCCCCGCCGCCTGTTCTCCGTTGCAGATGCTGGCGCGGATTACCGGCTTTTGTCTCTCCCTGTCCCAGGATATTTTCTGCGTCTTCCTTCCAAACATCCCTCTTCCTCCTTTCTCCTGATCCTGCGCCCTGATGCAGAAAAAGGCTGCTGCAATATTTTGCAACAGCCTCATCATTCATCTAACCCAAAATGCCGTTTCCTGAATTTTGAGTCCTAGCAAAAGCTAGGTGGGTCACCGCAAATGTATTATCTGCCTTCCCCTGCAAGGGGGCATGACATCAATACAAAGATATAGGAATCCCTTTTATCAAGTGTAGGTTCAAAATATCAGGATTGTCGAACACCCCAGGCATGTGAATCATTTCATACTTTTAGTATACTCACTTTGACAGAAAAATACAACTATCTTTCTGTTTTTTCTTTATTCTTCTCTCACATCATATTTTTGGAAATGGAAGCGGAATGCCGTTCCCTCTCCCAGCCGGCTTTCCACTTCGATATCTCCCCCGTGGCGCAATGCGATCTGCCGGGCGATCATCAGCCCCAGGCCGCTTCCCTTCTCGTTCTGCTTTAGCTTAGATTTATAAAATTTTTCAAAAATATAAGGAAGCTCTTCCTGAGAGATGCCAACCCCATAATCCCGGATACAGATATTCCACCCCTCTCCTTCCTGTTCCAGCGTGATAGTAATCTCTCCCCCTTCCTGGGAGAACTTCACTGCATTATCTACAATGACCAGAAACATCTGACGCAACCGGTCATAATCTCCCAGCATCAGGCAGGGATCTTCCTGAGGGGCATCGAAGGTGATGGCGATCCCTTTCTCCTGTCCCAGAACATTCCCTCCCCGGATCACATCAGAAAAAATCTGTGTCAGGCTGACCGGCTCTTTCTCGATCTGAAACTCCGGATTCTGCATTTTAGACAGCGTGAACAGGTCTCCCACCAGCCGCTCCATGCCCTTGCATTCCTGTACCATGCGATCATAAAAATCCTGTATCTGCCGAGGGTCTGTGATCATCCCATCTGCCAGGGATTCAGAGTATCCCCGTATCACAGTGATCGGCGTCCGAAGCTCATGGGAGACATTGGCAAAGAAATCCTGGCGGATCTGGTCCAACTCTGTTCTCTCATCTTCAATCTTTTGCAGCTGCCCCGCCAGCCTGTTTAACGCTCCTCCCAGCCTTCCCAGCTGCGTCTTGCTCCTGCCGAAAGCTACCTGGCTATAATCCCCGGCAGACATGCGCATGATCGCCCAATCCAGCTTTTCCAAAGGGCGGGAAAGATATTTGGAAAAGGCCATAGCCACCAGATAGGAAATCAGCACCCCCATAAGAGCGCTCACGGTAATCAGGGATTTCCCCTCCTTGATCCCCATCGTCTGTTTATCCAGCATAGATACCATCATAACAGCGCCTGCCACATCCTGGGAGCGTCTGTTCAGATAAACGGGGGTCGCCACCCGGAGGATCACCATCCCATATACGTTGTCATAGCTGGAATTAGAGGCCGTATGCCCGTCAAACGCCTGTTCCAGCACTTGATACATAGCGTCCGTCACACTGGAAATATCTGCGTTAATATACTCCTCTTCCAGAGGGATCCCTGCCTTTTCATTGCGGACAATCCACACATCTGTTTCTTCCAGGCTCTCAATCTCATCCAGATAAGTCGTATATTTCTGAAACCGGCTGGGATGTCCATTAACCCGGAAGCCAGTGACCCGGTCTGCAATGGCGCTGGCCTGCTTCTCCAGCTTGTTGATATGAGATTCCATATAATTGTTCTGATACAGCCGCAAAAAGATCACACCGATCAATATGGCTGTCAGGACCAGAATTACAGCAAAAGAAAGATAAATCCGTATGATAATATCATTCCCCTGGAAGATCCTGCCCTGCTGCTTCCTTTTTTTTCTGCTTTTCCCCATTTCTTTCCCCATCTCTGTCCTGCGCCTGTCCCCTCTTCCTTCCCCGCTCACAACAACTGTCAGGCATGTTCCGTACTATTACTATTCTGTGTCCGTCACCTCAAACTTATATCCTACGCCCCATATCGTCTTAATATTCCAGCCAGGATGTTCTACTGAATCCAGCTTGGAACGCAGCCGCTTGATATGGGAATCCACGGTCCGGCTGTCCCCAAAATAATCGTACCCCCACAGACTGTCCAAAAGATTATCCCGGGTAAATACTTTATTGGGATTATTGGCCAGAGTCCACATTGTCTCAATCTCTCTTTTCGTCAGCGGGATCCTCTTTCCATCTATGGTAAAGGTATATTCCTCCAAATTGATCGCCATATTGCTGATCCTGATATCCCGGGATTTCCCTTCTGACTCCTCACTGCGTATCCTGCGCAGCACCGCCCGCAGCCTGGCCATAACCTCCCGCGGGCTGAAGGGCTTGACGATATAATCATCTGCCCCGATGTCCAATCCCATAATTTTATCATAATCTTCTCCCCGGGCAGTGATCAGGATGATCGGCACACTGGAATAACTGCGGATACTCCGGCATACTTCATACCCGTCCTTCAAAGGCATCATAACATCCAAAAGGACCGCCGCCGGATGAAATTCCTCATAGAGGCGTTCTGTCTCCAGGCCATCGGTGGCAATGATCGGCTCATATCCTTCCTTTTTAACATAGACAGACAGAACATCCGTAATGTCTTTATTGTCATCTGCGATCAAAATATACTGCATAAGCTTCCCTCATTTCCGTATGATTTCTTATCTCTTATTTTTTCATATAAATAAGGAAAAATTATGGCAATTTCTGTTTTTTTTTGCAAATGACACGAATTTGCCATTTCCTTTTTCTATATTATAAAGTATAGTAGAACAATGTAAAGAATCATTTGTTACATAGTTGCATTGATACTGCAGAATGGAGCGGATTATGAAACATAAACTTATCTATTTCCTATTGCTATGCTTGATCACCGTATCTTTGTCGCCTGCCAGCGCCCTTGCTGCTTCCAGCAGGGAGATATCCAGCAGGCACGTATTGGCAAAATCGGAAGAAGAAAGCGATTATTTTCTGAGTGCGACAGAAGCAGAGCTTCTGACGGACACAAACTTTACACTAGAGGTATTTGGCCTTTCAGATGAAGATGTTTCTTTTAAAAGCGATAATCCCTCGGTAGCTTCTGTGACAGAAGCCACGGATAACAGCTGTACCGTCCAGGGAGTCGGCGTAGGCACTACCTCCATTGTAGTCAAGATCAAAGCGAAGGGGCCTTTGTTCTTCATGGCCTCCACAGCCACACTGCAATGCAGGATCAGCGTCAACCCGCCGGCTGCAAGCATAAAGATTAAAAAGAAAAAGTACAAACTATCGGTAGGGCAGAAGAAAAAGCTTGGTGTCATCCTCCGTCCCAGTATTACCACGGAGATTCCCACCTATACCTCTTCTCAGCCAGAGATTGCCACCATTTCCTCTACCGGTAAAATCTATGCAAAGGCAGCAGGCGCCGCCATGATCACCGCCACCCTGCAGAACGGCAGGTCTGCAAAGTGCAAGGTGATGGTGTCAGACCCTGTATTGAAGGGGAAGAAAAAATTCACTGCAGGGAATAACAGTAATTCCAAAAAAAAGAATGGGATAACTAACAATCCCGTCAAACAAAAATCCTCTAAAAAATAATACATAAAAAAGGACCGGTGTACAGGCGCTTGACCCGTCTGCTGCCCGGTCCTTTCCTCTATCCTGCCATCTGCAAAACAGCCTTTATTGTTCCTTTCTCTCTTCCATATATTCTGTCAATGCGTCTTTCCAGTCTTTCATACGGTAGCTTCCCATCTGATTTAATCTCCGATTCTCCAAGATGGAATACGCCGGCCGCTTAGCCTGCGCCGGATATTCATCGGTCGTAACAGGAACCACATCAACGTCCATCCCTGCCTGGCGGAAGATTTCCCGGGCAAACTCATACCAGCTGGTATCCCCTTCACAGGTCGCATGATAGATCCCATATTCGCCCTGGGGCACCACATGAAGCATCATCCTTGCGAGCTCCAATGCCGAAGTGGGAGACCCCACCTGATCCGATACAACGGTAATCCTGTCCCTCTTGCCAGCCAGGACCTCTTCGCCCAGGCGCAGCATCGTCCTGACAAAATTATTGCCCTCTCCGTACAGCCACGCCGTCCGAAAGATAAAAAACTTCTCATTCTCCTGCTGGACGAACTTCTCTCCTTCCAACTTCGTGGAGCCATACACGCTCTGCGGACTTGTCTTATCTGTCTCTACATAAGGCCGGCTGGCGTCCCCTGCAAACACATAATCGGTAGACACCTGCACGATTACGGCCCCCACCTTCCTGGCCGCTATAGCAAGATTCCTGGGCCCCACTGCGTTGATCCGATAGGCATTTTCCTGATCTGTCTCACATTTATCTACCGCTGTATGGGCGGCGCAGTTGATCACGGTGTCCGGCCTCTCTGCCTCCATCCTCTTCTGCACCTGTTCCAGGTCGCAGATATCCAATGTATCCACATCTGTATTGATCAAAGTAATTCCCTGCTTCCCCTCAAGAAGCCGGTTTAACGCCCTCCCCAGCTGTCCGTTACAGCCTGTGATCAGTATTTTATTCATTTCATCCTCCATTTCTGAGCCCAGCCTAATAATCTAATACAATATCTTCTGAAAATGCAGGAAGCTTACTATCCTTCTCTGATATATTCGGTACGGTACCTTCCGGGATCGGCCACTCTACCTGGATCGTAGGGTCATTCCATAAAATGCCTCCCTCGGAAGACGGATCATAAAAATCTGTGCATTTATAAGCAAATTCTGCCGTCTCTGAGATCACGTAAAAGCCATGGGCAAAGCCTTCCGGGATATAAAACATATTTTTCTTTTCCCCGCTCAGAGTAACCCCAAACCATTTTCCGTATGTCTTGGAACCCCGCCGGATATCTACTGCCACATCAAAAACCTCTCCGCTAAGCACCCGTACCAGCTTCCCCTGGGTATGCTCTTTCTGGAAATGAAGTCCCCGCAGCACTCCCTGGGTAGAACTGGACTGGTTGTCCTGCACAAATACCATATCCAGACCGGCTTCCTTAAATTCCTCATAATTATAGGTTTCCATAAAATAACCTCTATTATCCCCAAAAACAGAGGGCTGGATCAAATAAAGCCCTTCGATATCACCGCACTTTTCAAATGTAAACTTTGCCATTGCTTCCTCCATTCTGTTTTCTTCATGCTATTTTGTTGATCCAAACAAATCATTACCATAAATTACTATATCATTATCATATCAACTTCGCAAATAATTTCTTTCGTTTCCCTCTTTCTTTTCTTTTTGTTTTCTTCATCGGCGAATTTGCGGATGTATCTTCCTTCTTTTTCCCTCCCTTTCGATCGTCCTCGCTGGTGGCTGCCACCTGAGGCACGTCCCCCTTTATCTCCTGAAGGATCTGCTCTAATAATGTGATCTGTTTTTCCTGAATCTCCTCCTTCTGCCGCAGCAGATAATTCATTTCCTTCTGTAGGCGGGTGCTGACCTCCTGACAGATCCTCTCCTCAGATTCATGGCTCATTTCTTCAATCGTCCCCCGGATCATCTGGCGGAGCATATTTTCAAACTGGCGCAGCCGCTCTGCTGCCCGGTCCTCCTCAACGTCCCGGGCGGAGGCTGCTTCTGGCCGTTTATCTGACAGATAGATAGGGCTTTGGTTCTGTTTCTGCAGCTCTAATTCATAACTTTTCTCCTGCCAGGTCCTCCTCCTTTCATGATCGGCGCGGACCTGCGAAATAGAAGTGACCGAAGCCTGCTGGTCCAGCTCTTCCTGCTGCACCTGGCGGTTCAGCTCTTCCCTAAGCCGATATACTCCCTGAGGATCCATATGTTCTATCTTACCGATATCCGGCAGGATCATTTTAATTGCTTTCAACTGGAAGCCCTGCTCCTTCAGATCCTTTACGGTGCGCAGGAGCTTAATGTCACTGGGCCTGTAATATCTTTGCTTCTTCTCATTCCGGGGTATCATCAGCCCTAACTCTTCTTCCCAGTATCGAAGCACATGGTTCTCCACCTCGACCATCTTAGCCGCATCAGAAATCATATAACCTTCCTTCATTGTTTTCCCTCCATCTGTGTCAATCTACATATATTCCTTTAATACCTCTTCAAACAGGCGGGCTCTCTGAGAAGCATTATCCTGCTCCTCCAGCCGGCTCTGCCTCTGCCGGATCTCCCGGTCAATCTGGATTTCCTCCAAAAGGCTTGCCAGAAGCTCTTTCATATCCCGGCTGCCTTCCAGCATTGCCGGCTCTTTCCTGGGAGCTGCAATGCCGGAATCCGGCGATACCGCTTCTTCTCCCTGATTTTCATTCTCCTCAGGCTCCTCCTGCCCCTTCTCCTGAAAATATTCCATCTGGTAGCGCCGGCTTTCCTCCTGATGGAAATACTCATTTTCCAGACGGGCCCGCATGGTATTTTCCATGTAGTCAATTAATTGGATGCGGAAAATCCTTCTATGGCGGTGGGAATGGAGCAGCAGCTCTGCGATCCCATGGAGCATTAACAATGTCGATGCGGTAAATCCCAGCAAAAGATACCATTGCAGGGCAAGTCCATAATACGCCGCCGCAAAGGCCGCCAGAACCCCTGTGCTCAACATAGCGGCAGCTCCATAATATCCCACATTCTCCCAGCCGATCAATGAAATTCCCAGAAAACGATAACCATACAGATAGCGTTCCACAAAGTTTTCCACATTATGTACGCTGATCCGCAGTTTATAGTATGCTTCAAATTTAATCATCATCCCCTTCAGCCAATAGTTCTTAGTCGCAGCCATCTGCCCCGATTCCCGGATCAGATAACGGTACAGCAGGACGCCGATCCCCTTCGCCACAATGGATACCACCGTCAGCGCCATCATGAAATAAAATACATCAAATTGGATTAACCGTTCTCTCATTATTACCTCCCATTCTTTCCATATGCAGTCCATGGCTATTCTGCTCCTATAATCATACTCTGTCTGCCGAAGAATGACCAGATAGCTTTGTCCATCATATTCTTTCCTTCTTCGACAGGTTCCTCCCCTGTTTTGCATCCTTCCACATCCCGGGGCAGACAATTTGCCCTGGATTGACCTTTTGTGCTGCCTTCGTTATAATTTGAAAGAGTATGGCAGATCATACAGAAATTTATCAGAAAGGAATCCGCTTATGCTTTGCCCCTTTGAAACTATTTTCCAGCAATACGGCTACCAGCCTGTCTCCCCTCATATAAACGGACTTTTCTTCCATTTCCGGCAGGAGCGGGAAATAGGCTATATTATCGTAACGATTGATGAGACCTGCGGGATTCATTTGACACATGACCAATTAGTCCGCATTTCCTGGCAATTCCGAGATTTTCTGATGGAACGGGAATGCACAGTCAACCACTTCCTTTATCTGCTGGTGACAGACGATCCCAGCTCCGGCAAACGGCTTTTCGACCAGCAGGAATGCTACTGGCTGGTGGATGTTTCCGAAAGGCAGCTTATGGTGTTCGAGGACTCCGATCCCTATTTTGAGACGCTCAGACGTCCTATAGAAGATTACCTGCTCCGGGAACCTGCGAAGGCAATGGATCCGCTGAAACGCTCCCGCCCCGATTTTCTGAAAGCAGGAACCCTGGCTTTGCTCCTGGCTAATGTGGCTGTATTTTTGCTGACGAGTCTCCTGGCTCCCTTTCTCGCCTCCCAGCCGTGGGAGCAGGGGGCGCTTTACTGGGGAGCCGTGCTCCAGGATCACCAATATTACCGCCTCCTGACCAGTATGTTCCTCCATCAGGGGGCCGACCATCTCTTCAATAATATGCTGGTCCTTCTGCTGATCGGCACCTATGTAGAACGCAAGACCGGCACCCTGTCCTATCTTATCCTTTATTTTTCTTCCGGACTTCTTGCAGGGTGTACATCAATGGTTTATAATATGTGGCAGGGTGAACATGCCTATTCTGTAGGCGCTTCCGGCGCGCTGTTTGGCATAATGGGCGCCTTGCTGTGCATTGTATTATTCAAGCGGGATAAGCAGGAATACAACCTCCGCCAGATCTTATTCCTGGCGGCCATCAGCCTGTATGGCGGCCTTGTCAGCCAGGGAGTAGACAATGCGGCCCATATCGGCGGCTTTATCAGCGGATTTCTGGTTGCCTGTCTTCTGATCAAAAAAAGACAGCCCAAAGCTCCCCATGCAGATCCGGCCGGATGACCCGGCGGTGATCGGAAATACCGGACATCAGTTATATAGAAAGGCAGGAACTACAGCTATGCTGAGAGTAAATATTTACTATGGAGGACGAGGCCTGATCGAGGACTCTACCATCTATGTGATGAACAAATTGACCGAGGTTCTGCAGGAACTAAACGTAGATGTGAAGAAGTACAACCTTTATGAGGATAAACGGGGAATCTCTGTCCTTCCCAAGACCTTGAAAGAAGCGGACGCCATTATCCTTGCCGCTTCCGTGGAATGGTTTGGCATTGGGGGGTTCCTACAGCAGTTTCTGGATTCCTGCTGGCTGTATGGCGATAAAGAGAAGATCCGTTCCCTTTATATGATGCCCGTAGTCATTTCCACTACTTACGGAGAAAAGGATGCCCAGTGTATGCTTGTCAAAGCCTGGGAGACCCTGGGCGGCCTCCCCTGCAATGGGATCTGCGCCTATGTGGCCGACTATACAGAATTTGAGACGAACCCGGACTATGCCCTCTTAATCGAAAAGGAGGCTGAGAGTTTCTACCGCACCTTTTCCAAGAAACGGAAGATCTTCCCCACCAGCACCAATGCGGTATGTGAAAATGTAATGCGCTCCAGCAGCATTAACCTGACCCCCCAGGAGAGCGAGCAGCTTTCCATGTATGTTTCCGATGACAAATATGTGAAGAAACAAAAGCAGGATATTGAAGAACTCACCCAGATGTTTCGGGGGATGCTGGGCAATGGAGAAGAGGAAGAGAAGAACAAGGATCCCTATATCACAGCGATCACCGATCACTTTTATCCCTCTCCGGATATCTCTCTGTCCTACTCCTTATATCTGCAGGATATGGGCAAGGCACTGGTGATCCAGGTAGACGGAAGGGAATTGGACTGTTTCTATCAGGAGACGGAAAAGGCGGATGCAGATGTGGTGGCCAAGCTGAATCAGAAAATCTTTGACAATATTGTGGCGGGAACGGCGACCCTGCAGGGTTCTTTCATGGCGGGCATGATTACGGCCAAAGGAGAATTTAAGCATCTGCGCACCTTTGATATCCTGTTCCGCTTTGCAGAAAACTGATCGATATAAATTTTAAACAGCATTTTTTAAGGAGGTATTATCATGAACAAGATCACCCAGCCAGATTGTATTTTTTGTAAGATTGCCAACGGAGAAATCCCCTCTTCCACTATTTATGAGGATGATGATTTCAAGGTGATCCTGGATATCAACCCGGCTTCCAAAGGACACGCTATCATTATCCCCAAGAACCACGGGGCCGATCTGTATGAATTGTCCCAGGAGGATGCCGGCAAGATCATGGGCGTTGCCCAAAAATGTGCCGTTGCAATGAAAAAGGCTTTGCACTGTGATGGACTGAACGTACTTCAAAATAACGGAGAAATCGCCGGCCAGACTGTATTTCACCTCCATGTACACCTGATCCCCCGCTATAAGGGAGATACCGTAAATATCAACTGGACGCACGGAGAAGCGGAGGACGCCCAGAAGCTGGCAGAAGAGATCCGCCAGGCATTCTGAATAAGAGCCTCCGCCCTATCTTTCATATTACGGCCTGCGGCGCCCCAGAGAATCCAGGACGCCGCAGCAGTAATAACAGGGGCTTGATAAGCTCCCAAACCGTTTTATTTCTTTTATCTTCCATAGATCTTACAATATTTCTTCAGTCTGCGGATATGCTTCTGGGTAAACTGTCCCGGCAGCATCCTCCACCGCCAGTTGATCCCTACAGTGGAGGGCAGATTCATTCTGGCAGAATTGTCTAATTCCAGAATATCCTGCATCTGAAAAATGGCCGTATTGGCTATGCTGCCATATCCTGCCCGGATCACTGACCTGGGAATTTCCTTCTTAGAAGAAATATTCAAATAGCGGTACAGATATTTTAGTTCCTTTTTCTTTTTGTCCTTATAATAACCCACCAAAGTCTCATTGTCATGGGTTCCCCCATATACAATACAATTGCTGCTATCATAATTATGAGGGAGGTATTCGCTGTCTGAATTCCCGTCAAAGGCAAATTCCAGGATCTTCATTCCCGGCCATCCGGTCTTCCGAATCAGTTTCCTTACGTTCGGCCCCACTACGCCTAAATCCTCGGCGATAATATCTGCCTTCGGCGTAGCTTTTTTTATTACATCCGTCAACTTCCGTCCCGGTCCCTTTTTCCATTTCCCGTCTACAGCAGTAGGACAGGATACAGGGATAGACCAGTAATTCACAATGCCGATAAAATGATCGATCCTGATAATATCATACAGCCTGGCATTGGCCTCCATCCGCTTCTCCCACCACTGGAAGCCGGAAGCCTCCATGGCCTTCCAATCATATAACGGGTTCCCCCAGCGCTGGCCATCGGCAGAAAAACAATCTGGCGGAACTCCTGCAACATGGATCGGCTTCTTTCTTTCATCCAGTTCAAACAATTCTCCCCGGGCCCATACGTCTGCGCTGTCCATTGCCACATACAGAGGGATGTCCCCTATGATACGGATTTTCTTTCCATTGGCATACTTTTTCAGCCTGCCCCACTGTTCAAAGAAGGTATACTGGCAGAACTTCCAGAACAGGATATCCCGTTCCAAAAGCTTTCGATAGCGGTCCATTGCCTGTTTCTTGCGGAAACGGATCTCTTCCTCCCAAAGGAGCCATTCCTGATTATCAAAATGGAATTTTAATGCCATATACAGGCTATAGTCCTCCAGCCAGTACTTATTCCTGCGACAGAACTTCCGATAGCTTTCCTTCTCCTGAAAATCACTTCTCTCAAAGGCTTTTTCCAGGACAGAAAAACGCTTCTGGAATAATAAGGCATAATCTATATCAGAAAGATCGGCTCCCCAATCCATATCTACCTCATTGGGCTGGAGAAGGCCTTCCTGTATCAACTCATCCAGGTCAATAAAATAGGGATTCCCGGCAAAGGCTGAAAATGACTGGTATGGACTGTCCCCAAAACTGGTGGGGCCTACCGGGAGCACCTGCCAGTATTTTTGCCCTGCCTGCGCCAGCTGATCCACAAATTCATAAGCTGCCTTTCCTAAAGTCCCTATTCCATAAGGCGAGGGCAGGCTGCTGACCGGCATCAGGATGCCTGCTCCTCTCTC
Source organism: uncultured Lachnospiraceae bacterium (assembly GCA_947589315.1). Taxonomy (GTDB): domain Bacteria; phylum Bacillota; class Clostridia; order Lachnospirales; family Lachnospiraceae; genus Jutongia. The sequence continues at coordinate 30,876 of CANPZE010000013.1, forward strand.
ATTCAAATATCTGTTTTCTACCACACTCATATTCTCCATTCTATCAAGCCTGATATCCCCGGCTGCTCTCGGTTCCATCTACTAAAACCTCGTTCAGGCTGTCCTTGCCGTAGGTCAGTCCTGCATATACCTGCTGGGAGTTCTCCATAACCGGAGGAGAGGTGTCCTGCTTTGCCACCTCTTCAAAGCTGTCCAGCAGCCCCCGGATCATCTTCTGGCAGGTGTCCAGATGAACAGGGGTCTGTTTGACTAAGGTAGCCACATACTGCTCATTGATATAACGGTACAGCTCCCGAAGACGCAGCGCCAGATGATATTGGAAGTCCAAGCTTCCCCGCAGTTCCTGAAGCAGTCCCTGGGCGCGTTTCATTTCCTGGGCCGCCTCTTCTTTATTGCCTTCCTGATAATAAAGGACCGCCGTATCCACACTGTCCAATATCAATTCATACATGATCACCACCAGCTCGCTCCGGTTAGCCTGAGCGACCCGGGCAGTATACACCTTCTGCTTTTCTCTGTCCATACTATCCATCCCCCTTTTTTCCTGACATTATTTAGCTTTGCAGCAGATTCATTACCTGCTGGGGACGGTTGTTGGCCTGGGTCAGCATAGAGGTAGCTACCTGGGAGAGTACATCCTGCTGGGTATACTGGGTCATTTCATCGGCAATATCTGTATCAAAGATCCGGGACATTGCTCCGGTTACATTTTCGCTGCTGATATCAAGACTGCTGATCGTGCTTTCCAGACGATTCTCATAAGCCCCTAAAGTAGAGCGGGTGTTAGAAATATTCTGAATCGCATTGCTCAGGCGGTCAATGGAAGTAGTAGCTGCCGCCTGGCTGCACAGGTTGATAGAATCATTTCCATTGATATCCCGCAGATTCAGGTTGGCGCAGGACACCTCCGGGAAGTCCATATCCAGGGTCTGATGCTCATTGGCGCCGATCTGCAGGGTCATATAACCGGCATCGTAGACATTCAGATTGAAGGTTCCAGTAACCGTGGAATCCAAAGACAACTGCATCTGAAATCCTCCATTGTCTATGATTGTAATGTAATTTCCCTGGGCGTCATAAGTGGCCGTCTTATTGAACCCGTCTCCCAGCGTGATCTTGGCATCTTTTCCTCTGTAATCCGTCCTCGTCTCCTCTCCCGGATACTGTACCGAGATCAGCTGCGAGGATCCGGCAGCCCTCGTGGTAAGCTTCAGTCCGCCTCCCGCCTGCTGCTCCACATCAATATTCATCGGATCACACATATTCATCACTTTTTCCTGCACACTGGCATCCGTATCATTTGAGGTTATAGAAAGAGTATATCCATTTAATCCAATATTATAAGGCTCTTCTCCCGGTCCCGGTATGGTATAGGTCAGAACGGTAGAAGCCGCTGCCCCCAGCTGATCCACCTTCACCGAATACTCCCCGCTGAGTACTTGCATAGACGCCGTCATTGCATTGACGCCTGCATTATCGCTGAAAATTGTACGGGCTGCAGATCCATCCAGCAATGTATGGCCATTAAATTCCGTAGTCTCCGAGATACGATCGATCTCGTCCAGCATCTCATCTACCTCCATCTGGATGGATTGCCTGTCGTCCAGATTGTACACATCGTTGGCTGCCTGAACCGCCAGCTCATGGATACGCTGTAAAATATTTTCCACCTCGCCCAGGGCGCCTTCTGCGATCTGGATCACAGACTCCCCGTCTGCTGCGTTGCGGGATGCCTGATCCAGCGCGCGGATCTGGGTACGCATTTTATTAGAGATTGCCAGACCGGCCGAATCATCCGCCGCCTTGTTGATCTTATATCCAGAACTAAGACGCTCCAGACTGGAAGACAGTCTTCTGTCTGACCGTTTTAAATTAACATTTGCCAATTGTGCTGATACATTGTGATTGATTCGCATGATTTATTTCCTCCTTTTCCTCCAGATGGTTCTCCATTCCGGATCTCTGCTCTTCTGCGCTATATCTTAATCTTATCTGCTACAAAACGCACCATGCATTTTGCCAGCTGATACAAGTCTGCCGTATCTGCCTGCTCCTCCTGCCCCAGCTTCTCCATCATATCTCCAAGGCTGCGGTGATCCATGCCAAAGGACAGGTATTTGACCTGGAAGCCCTGCTGCTCCAACTGTTCTTCCAGTCCTTCCTGGCCTTCCCGCAGCGCATCATATCCACTGCGCTGGTCGCAGAGCAAAAGTCCCTTCACTTCTTTTCCGGCCAGACTCAGTTCTATAGAAATGCTTCCAAATTCTCCCATGCCTGCCTGATCCATAGAGATCTGGACCTTACCGGTATCCCCGGTTCCCGGGATCACAGTCACATTCATTTCCGTAACCGTTTCTCCTGTGCGCAGGGGAATGCTATAAGACTGCCTGCGGGCCAGGCTTCCTCCCAGACGGATCCCCCGGTACAAGGTATTCAAATGGAACCCCTCCTCGGAATCCATCTCCTTCTGCTGGTAAGACTTTTCCAGGATCTGTTCCTCATACTGACGGGCTCTTCCCAAAAGTTCCTGTAATTCCTCCCGGCTGTCCATACTGTCCGGTATCTCCTCCAAGAGAGCCTCATAGGCCTCCTGCTCTTCCGGATCCAGGACCTTACGCCGGCCGTACAGCTCCTTTCTGGGAGAGACCTCTCCAAGGATCACTTCCTGCACAGACTGAATATTGGCAATGGTCTCAGGAAGCCCTGCCTTTTCCAAGAACTGCACCGCTTCCTCGGAATGCTCTGCCAGTTCCCGCAATTGCTGCGCCTTCTGACGATACATTTCCTGCCGGATCGGATCCTGCTCCTGCGCCTTCATCTGCTCTACCAGCTTCTCCAGAGAGGTATTCAGCAGTTGTTCCATATCTCCATCGGTAATCTCCCGGATCCTCTCCGGCGTCACTTCGCGCAGCAGCTCTTCTGCCTGCCTCTGGTAATACCAGGCGGCCGGGTTCTCTGAAGGCTGTTCCTGCCGGTGCTGATCCTGCTGCGGGGCATCCTGTCCCTCATAATTCTGCCGGATCTGCTGGGATATGCTCACTCCCGGAGAAGAAATCTCTTCCAAACCTCCAAATTCTTCATCGATCCCTATATCCATTCCCTGCCTGCCTCTGGTCCGTACAGCGGACAGCAGATTGCCCAGGGTCATTTCCCGCCCGGAGTCCAGCACTGCTCCTACAGCCGCTCCCTCCAGCTTTTCGATCTGATGGAGCAAGCGATAGATCCCTATGTAGCCGTCCCGTTCCTGGGGCGTGATTTCCTGATTCTGTTCCAGCTGCCACAGATAACGGCTATATTTTTCTTCCGGAGCAATGTCCCGTTCCTTTGCTATCTCATGGATCCTGCTATTGACCTCATCCAGAGTCATATCCAGAGGATTCTCTCCCTGACGGAGCAATTCCATGACGACAGAGGGTTTCATTCCCTCCAGCATGTCATTCACCTTTGCATCATACTCTTTTATCCTGGCGATATTCTCTGGAGTAAGTTCCATCTGGTTATATCCCAGAATCCTTACAGCCCGCTGGTTGGCCTGGGTATCCTCCATTCCCAGTTCCTCCAGGAGGCTGGGCACATTAGCAAATGCTTTCTGAATAGAATCCCCCAGGTCGCTTCGTACCTGCGTCCCCACCTTTTCATAATCTTCCTGGTATTGCTGCATCTGTACCGTTGCACTGACAGCCGCCCGGTGCAGCTGATTGACCGTAAGAAGGCTCTGCTGGCGCAGGCTGCTTCCCAGCATGGCGGCGGGCGCATTCTGGATATCTCCCCGCTTCTCCAGAACCTCCTGGAATAAGCCCGGCTGTCCTGCTGCCTCTGTCTGCCCATTACCTACCCTGTCCTGCTGCAAGTAAGTATAATATTCCGTTTCCATATCCCGCAGCTCCTGGACCAGCTTGCCTAATCCGGTAGTCTCAATGGAGATCCCCTTATCCATCATGCGTACCGCAGACTGTAATGTCATCTTTAGACGGATCTCCTCCAGCTGTCTCCTGGCAGTGATCGCCTGGATCTGCTCCTGTGACATTTCCGGGGCAATAACCGTAGGAATCACGGCTTCCCTTCCTGCCTGCCCTTCCTGGGAGGCTTTTTCGCCGGACGGGGAAGATTCCATATCCTCTTTCCCTGTCAGCAGCTGCTGCAGCGTAATCTCTACCGCCGTCCCTGCACCCTGCACTGTGCGCAGGATATCCTGGTCCGTCACTGACTCTATCTTTTCAAGAATGCTCCTTGCCACGACAAACTCACGGTCATCCAGCACCGCCTGCTCCGGCGCATTCCCGCTTCCCAATGCCTGTATGATCTGCCCCAGCGCCTTATCCGGGGTCAGATTCTTCTGTAACTCTTCCAGACTGGCCAATGTATCTAACGCTTCCACAGTCACTGGAAGTTCATTGGCAAACAGCCATCTGGCGTTGTCCAAAGAAGCCTCATCCTTCAATCCATTCTCTTCCAAAAGCTGTTCTACCTGGGGAAGGAGTTCCTGCCATGTCACTTCATCCAACTGCCCTGCTGTCATCCCCTCTGCGCCGGAATATTGCCCGTGGTACAGATTTTCTATTGTAAGGGGACGGTTATTTTGAATCAGATATACCTTGGCGCTTTCTGACAGTTCCATCGCCACCTGGCTCATACTCAACGCCGCCATAACCCGGGATACGTCTGCCTGCTGCGCCGGCAGGTCTGCCTCTTCCAGAGCAGCGGCGATCTGCTCCGGCGTCTTTTGCTCCAGAAATCCCAGAGCCTGCATTCTCTCCAAATTCTCCTGCGTCTCCTGGCGGAACTCCCGATATTCTTCCATGCGCTCCTGCTTCCATTGACGCTGTTCCTTCATCCGTTCCACAGCACGATCCAACGTAGATTCTTTATATTCTTCCAAAGCGCCTTCTTCAGACTCCAGTGCCTGATAATCCTCCCCGGTCATGACCTGAATATCCTGTCCTGCCTGCTGTCCTGCCTGGGCTGTCTTCAGACTTTCCTTAAAATCAGGTGTCTCATAGGAGGAGGCGCTTACGGTGGTCCCCATCAGAATGTGGGCGCCAGAATCCGTATTTCTTCCAACTTCCTTTAATACAATGCTGTCTTTTGATACATCCATGATCCTAAACTGTCTTGTTTCGCCTTCCCTGGCATTCTGCACTGCCGACTTAGAGACGGATACCTCTACGCCGTTAAAGTTGATGGAAATCCTGTGGGATACTGTGGATATTGTCCCTTCTACGGTCTGTCCCTTCTTTCCGATCGCCAAGAAGGAATTCTCGCCGAAGGCGGTCTTCCTCTGTGATGAAGCCTGTGGCTTCATTACCGCAATATCACGAATATTCATTGATTTCTCTCACCTTTATCGTACCTTTCCCGCATCGGCAACACATCATCCTTTAAACAAAAAACTGCCGATGCGTAATCTCTGTTCCTGATAATTACTTCGACAGTTTTTCTTGTTTTCTTAATGGATGGCCCTATATTTTCCCATATCTCTTCTGCCACCCCAATGCCGCCAGAAGCAGAACAGGAAACAGAACTGCTGCCAGAATCCCACATTTCAAGTTGTCCTGAAATGCGCCGGAAAACAATCCCACATAGGCGGGGCCCCCTCCGCAGCCCAGGTCTCCGGCCAAAGCAAATAACGCAAACATGGCAGTGCCTCCTCCCCGGATCTCTGCCGCTGCCATGCTGAATGTCCCCGGCCAAAGAATCCCCACGGAAAATCCGCAGAGCCCGCAGCCCAGCAGGCTCAAAGCCGGCCAGGGGGACAGGGCGATCAGCAGATAGCTGAACAGGCACAAACCACCGCTGTATACCATGAATCTATGCAGGGGCAGGCGGTCGCTGAAACGGGAATGGAGCAGACGCGCCAAGCCCATCAGCACAGCAAAGAACAGCGGCCCGGCCAGATCTCCCACCGTCTTGGACACGCCCAGTCCTTTCTCTGCAAATGCAGAAGCCCATTGGCTTACCGCCTGTTCGCAGGCGCCGGCGCACAACATCAGCACGATCATGACCCAGAAGATTTCTTTGCGGAGAAGCTGGCGGATCTCCAGCCCCTTTTCCTCCGTCCCATTCACATGCCAGATAGGAACCCGGAGAAAAAACGCCATATTCCCCAGCGGCACTAACGCCCACAGGCAGGCCAGATATCTCCATCTGCCTATGCCAGCCAGAGCAAAAAATAGCGTGGACAGCAGGACTACTCCGCCATGCCCCCAGCAATAAAAGGAATGGAGCAGGCTCATTACCGACTCTTTATTCTCTGTAGGACAGGCCTCTGCAATCGGACTTATCAGAACCTCTATCACGCCTCCCCCGATGGCATATACAGCCACAGAGATCATCAGTCCCAAAAACGGGTCAGGCATGTGGTCTGGCAGGAAAGCCAGCCCCAGCAGCCCCAGCCCGGCAAAAAGATGGCCGCCTACAATGGATGCCCGATATCCCATGCGGTCTACAAATCCCGCAGAAAGCAGATCTACCAGAAGCTGTATCCCAAAATTAAAACTGATCAGTAAGGCAATCCGGTCCAGGGAGATCCTATAGCTCTGCTGAAAGGTCACAAACAGTAACGGAGCAAAGTTATTTACGATCGCCTGGGTAATATAACCAATAAAGCATGCGGCTAAGGTATGCTTATGCTTCACTGGCTTCCTCCTTCCGAATGGCCTTTGTCCGGATCTCCTCGCAGATGTCATTGATAAATACAGACAATTCCTTCTGTCCCTCATCCCCCAGGAAACGGCTGCGTACAGAGACCTTTCCTTCCTCTTCTTCCTTGGCGCCTACCACCAGCATATAGGGCAGCTTGGCCAGGCGGGCCTCCCGGATCTTATAGCCAATCTTTTCGGAACGGTTATCCACCGTAGCATCGATCCCATTTTTCTTCAGTTCAGCCAGCACCTTCTGAGCATACTCCTGGTGCTTCTCAGAAATGGGCAGCACCCTCACTTGCTCCGGACACAGCCAGGTAGGGAACTTTCCGGCATATTTTTCAATCAGCCATGCCAGCGTACGCTCGTAGCATCCCATAGATGTTCTGTGGATAATATACGGACGCTTCTTCTCCCCATCCTTGTCAATATAGTACATATCAAATTGCTCTGCCAAAAGGGGGTCCCACTGGATGGTGATCATGGTATCCTCCTTGCCATACACATTCTTGGCATTGATATCGATCTTAGGGCCATAGAAGGCAGCTTCTCCCACATCCTCCACATAAGAGATTTCCAATTCATCCATAATGTCTCTCAGATGCTGCTCTGTCTCCTCCCAGACCTCAGGCTCTCCAATATATTTCTCCCTGTTCTCCGGATCCCACTTTGACAAATGGTAGGTAACGTCCTCTTCCACGCCAAGAGTCTGCAGGCAATATTTTGCCAGAGCCAGGCAGCCTTTAAATTCTTCCACCATCTGGTCCGGGCGCACGACCAGATGGCCCTCGGTGATCGTAAACTGGCGCACGCGGGTCAGGCCGTGCATCTCGCCAGAGTCTTCATTCCGGAATAATGTGGATGTCTCCGACATACGGTACGGCAGGTCGCGGTAGGATTTTTGCCTTGCCTTATATACATAATACTGGAAAGGACAGGTCATGGGACGGAGGGCCAGGATTTCCCTGCCAGAAGCGCTAACTCCATTCTCATCCTCATCATCCTCTCCCAGAATGAACATTCCCTCCTTGTAATGTCCCCAATGGCCGGAAATCTTATAGAGGTCGGACTTGGCCATCAAGGGGGTGCGGGTACGCACATATCCCCACTCATTATCCTCCAGGTCTTCAATCCAGCGCTGCAGCTTCTGGATCATCTTTGTTCCTTTGGGCATGAATAGCGGAAGTCCCTGGCCGATGACATCTACTGTAGTGAAAAGATCCATTTCGCGTCCCAGCTTATTGTGGTCGCGGTTCCTGATCTCTGCCAGATATTCCAGATACTCTTCCAGATCTGCCTTCTTTGTATAAGCCGTCCCATAGATACGGGTCAGCATTTTGTTTTTCTCATCCCCTCTCCAGTATGCGCCGGAGGAAGAGGTCAGCTTAAACGCTTTGATCGGCTTCGTGCTCATCAGATGGGGACCGGCGCAGAACTCAATAAAATCTCCCTGCTGATAGAAGGAAAGAATATCCGTATCCGGATGCTCCTGGATCATCTCTACCTTATAGGGCTCGTTCCGCTCCGTCATCAGCTTGACCGCTTCTTCCTTGGACAAAGTGAACCGCTCCAGACGGTCTCCCTTCTTAATGATCTTTTTCATTTCCTTTTCTATGGCGTCCAAAGCCTCACGGTCCAGGCTCGGCATATCGAAATCATAGTAATAACCATTGTCGATGGCCGGCCCTATGGTCAGCTTCGCCTCAGGATACAGGTTCTTCACTGCCTGCGCCAATACATGGGCGCAAGTATGCCGGTAAGCCTTCTTTCCCTCGTCCGAATCAAATGTGAGGATATTCAGTGTGCAGTCCTGGCCTACCATAGTCCGCAGGTCCACGATCTCCCCATTCAGCTCGCCCACACAGGCCGCCCGGGCCAGCCCTTCGCTGATATCACATGCAATGTCATAGACAGACATTGGCTGGGCATATTCCTTACTGGATCCGTCCTTTAATGTAACTTTCATTTCTCTTTCCTTCCTTTCTTATCTTATTTTCTATTCTGCTCTTTTTCTCAACAAAAATGCCCCTTCCGACATTTCTGTCAGAAGGGACGTATACTGAATGCATAGTATTCGCGGTTCCACCCTTGTTCAAGGGAGAAATTTCAGAATAATCTCAATCTGCTCCCTTGCAGCTTCATTGGACGATAACGGTGTCGGCCGGACCGGATTGGGGCCACTCAGAGGTAGTCTTCAATTACTTTGCGGTAAGATGCTCCCAGCTCCCATCTCTCTCTGTAACCGCTCCCATAATCTACTCGTCTCTTCTACGTGTTGATACCTTTAGAGATTACCACCTTAACTGAAAAAAAGCAATGCCTTTTTTTTAGTTTCCGCACTTTTCCAGCCCCGTCCGCCTTTCAGGATATCCCGATCCTACAGGGCATTTACAGCCTCTCCCATCACCCGGGCAATATCTTCGTGGATCACCAGATCCGCCTGATGGTCGGCCGGAGTCTCGCTTTTATTGATCAATACCAGATGTTTCCCTCGGAAATATTGGATCAGCCCAGCGGCAGGATATACTACCAGGGAGGTTCCTCCAATGATCAGGGTATCGGCCTGGGCAATGGCCCGGACTGCGCCATTGATAATTTCCTGATCTAAGCCTTCCTCATACAGAACCACATCCGGCTTGATCATCCCGCCACATTTCTCACAGACAGGAACGCCCTCTGCCTTTAATATATCATTCTCGTCATAGAAAGCATGGCAGCCTGTGCAATAATTCCGTTTGACTGAGCCATGCAGTTCATACACCTGGCGGCTTCCAGCCGCCTGGTGCAGGCCGTCAATATTCTGGGTCACGATAGCTTTCAGCTTTCCCATCTCCTCCAACCGGGCCAGCGCCTTGTGACAATCGTTGGGCCTGGCCTGAGGGTAGATCAGATTTTCTTTGTAAAAGGCAAAGAAGTCCTCTGGATATTTTACAAAAAACGTGTGGGACACCAATTGTTCCGGCGTAAATCTGCGGTTCAGCTTTTTACTGTACAAACCATCGGCGCTGCGGAAATCCGGGATCCCGGAGGCCGTAGACACCCCTGCGCCGCCAAAAAAGACGATGTCGCTGCTTTCTCTTAAAATCTCTGTGAACTGCCAAAGCTTCTCTTCCATACTTTTCCTCCATCCGCTAAAAACAGATTTCTGACCAATAACATTCCGGCAGAGCCGCATGTTCTCCTAATTTCATTGTACTATAAACAAGGATAAATTGAAACGGGAAATTTTATATGCTATAATGATGAACGCACAAGGCGTGTTCATCTTGTGGTATCATATTGAGATCCGGCGAGATCCGCCGGGACAAAGGATCTGTTGCCTGCAGGCAGAGAAAGGAGCAATAGAAACATGCACTATACATATCAAACGAAAGGAACCTGTTCTACCCAGATCACTTTTGATATCAATGATGATATCATCACCAATGTGGAATTTACCGGCGGATGCAACGGCAACCTGAAAGCAGTTCCCCGCCTGGTAGACGGTATGACCGTAGAAGAGATCGAGAGTAAAATAAAAGGAGTCCAGTGCGGTATGCGAGGCACCTCCTGCGCCGACCAGCTGGCCACTGCGGTAAGGATGGCTTACGATTCCCTTCACTAGACCCCCGATCCGGCAGGGAGCTTATCCCTGCTGGATTCCTGTCACTTCATAACCGGCTTCTGTCACAGCATTCTCCAGTTGCTTCAGATCCATTTCTTCCCCGCCGGTCACCACTGCATTCTTCTTCTCCAGGCTCACCTCCACCTCGGATACTCCATTCAGCGCCCGAAGGGCCTTGTCTACTCTTCCGCTGCAGTGTTCACATGCCATTCCTTCAATTCCAATTGTTACTGTTTTCATCTTCCATTCCTCTCTTTCTTTTTTGTTTGCCCCGTCTCCGGCATTCTGCTTCCTCTTTCTCTGTGTCCTGCCATCCAGAGAGAGCCCTTTCAGGCGCAGGGCATTGCTGACCACACATACACTGCTCAGGCTCATGGCCGCCGCACCGAACATGGGATTCAGCCGCCAGCCTAGCAAGGGATAGAACAGGCCTGCCGCCAGAGGGATGCCGATGCTATTATAGAAAAATGCCCAGAACAGATTCTGGCGGATATTGCGCATCACTGCCTTGCTCAGCCGGATCGCTCCCACCACATCCAACAGGTCGCTTTTCATCAGCACGATATCCCCACTTTCTATGGCTACGTCCGTCCCGGCGCCAATGGCTACGCCCACATCTGCTGAAGCCAGAGCCGGAGCATCATTCACACCGTCTCCCACCATTGCCACAATATGGCCCTCTTCTTTTAAACGGCGGATCTCTTCTTCCTTTTTCGCCGGCAGTACCCCTGCGATGACCTGATCGGCCCCTACCTGCTGCTGGATCGCATGGGCTGTTGTCTCATTGTCCCCTGTCAGCATAATGACACGGATCCCATATTCCTTCATCTGCCGGATGGCATCCTTGCTAGTGTCCTTAACTACATCTGCCACCGCAACAATCCCCACCATGCCATTCTTCCGCCCAAACAGCAGCGGCGTCTTACCGGCCTGGGACAACGCCCGGACCTGTTCCCGCTCCTGGGACGAAAGGGAGATCCCCATTTCTTCCATCAGCCCTTCATTCCCGGCACAGTACCATACTCCCTCCAGCGTTCCCTGGATACCTTTCCCAAACAAAGCTTCAAAATCTTCTACTTTGTCCAGGGACAGCTGCCTTTTTTCACATTCCGCAACAATGGCTTCTGCCAGGGGATGCTCGCTGCCCTTCTCCAGAGAGCCGGCGATCCGCAACAGCTTCTCCTCTGTCATCCCGGATGCCGGAAATACATCGGTGACGGCAGGTTTGCCCTGGGTAATTGTCCCTGTCTTATCCAGAACGACCGTATCTATCTTGTGGGCAGTCTCCAATGCCTCTCCTGACTTGATGAGTATTCCATTTTCCGCCCCCTTGCCGGTCCCCACCATGATCGCCACAGGGGTAGCCAGCCCCAGCGCACAGGGACAGGAGATCACCAGGACTGCAATGGCGGAGGTCATAGCCGCCTCAAATCCCGCCCCGGACAGAAGCCACAGAACTCCTGTTACCAATGCGATACAAATAACCACCGGAACAAAAATTCCGGCAATCTTATCTGCCAGCTTGGCAATGGGAGCCTTGCTGGAAGAAGCCTCCTCCACCAGCTTGATGATCTGGGCGATCGTTGTATCCTCTCCTACCCTGACTGCTTTGGCACGGATCAGCCCTGCTTTATTCAGGGAAGCGGAGAGAATCCGGTCTCCCTCCTTTTTGGGAACGGGAATGCTCTCCCCGGTCAGCGCCGCCTCATCAAAGGAGGACTGCCCCTCCTGGATCACCCCATCTACAGCTACCGCCTCTCCTGGCTTTACCAGGAAAAGGTCTCCTGCCTCTATCTGGGAGACATCCACGACTTCCTCTCTTCCCTCCCGGATCACCGTCACTGTCTTGGGCGCCAGATCCATTAACTTGGTAATAGCCTCGCTGGTCCGCCCCTTGGATCGTGTCTCCAGAAACTTCCCTACTGTGATCAGCGTCAGGATCGTCCCCGCCGATTCAAAATACAGGTCATGGCTATAATGGGATACTAACTCCATATTTCCATGTCCCAACCCATAGCCAATGCGGTATATGGCAAAGATCCCATAGACAACCGCCGCTCCCGCACCAATCGCTATCAGGCTGTCCATGTTGGGGCTTCTTTTAACCAGTGTCTTAAAACCTACCCGGAAATAATTCTGGTTGGCCAAAAGAATTGGCGTTACAAGGAGCAGCTGGGTCATGGCAAAGGTAATGGCGTTCTCATTTCCATGCAGATATTCCATTTCCCATTGCGGCATGGGAAGGGACAGCCACTGGAAGACCATATGTCCCATAGATACATACAATAACGGGATCAGAAAAATAACTGAAAAAATCAGCCGTTTCTTCATTCCCCGGATCTGTTCCTCCACAGGGTCCGCCTCTCCCTTTTCCCGTTGCTGCCTTTGGGAACCTTCAGATGCTTCCCAGGGTGATGCGCCATATCCGGCATCTACAACCGCCTGAATAATGCGGCTTTCCTCCAGCTTATCTGTGTCATATTCTACCTGCATACTGTTGGTCAGCAGGTTTACACTGACCCGCTCCATCCCCTCCAGCCTGGATACACTCTTTTCCACATGGGAGGAGCATGCCGAACAGGTCATTCCTGTTACATGAAATTTTTCCTTTTTACTCAATGCTCTCCTTCCCTCCTTTTTGTGAGACCATCACTTCATCAGCTTCTGCAGCAATGCGCACAACTCGTCAATAGCCTCTTCCTCTCCCTGCCGGATATCTTCTACTACGCAGGTCTTGATATGGCGGGATAACAGCATCTTGTTGAAGCTGTTCAAGGCTGCCTGTACTGCTGACACCTGTGTCACAATATCCACACAGTATCGATCCTGCTCCACCATTGCCTGGAGACCACGGATCTGCCCCTCAATCCGGCTGAGCCGGGTGATCAGATCTCTTTTTTCCTTAGTATCCCTATGCTTGACTTTTCCATTCCCTGTATTCTCCTGGGAGAATTCTCCCGGCATACTGTCCTCCCTGCTTTCACAGCAACCCATAGCGCATCTCCTCTCTGGCAGTGGCACATCAAACCTGTCCATATACCCCCATGGGGTATATGGAGGATATAACTACTATAACTCTATTTTCTTCCCTTGTCAATGTTCTCATTCCTCTTTCCAGGAGAGGGAAAATTGTTCCCAGGAGTTCTTCAGCTTCTCATACAGCCCTTCCTCCCCCAGGCGTTCCAACCGCTTCTCTACCGGCTCATCCAGCAGCTTCAGATACTTGTCCTCCTCCTTTTCCCGATCTGCCATGATCCCATCGAACTCCCCAAACCGAACCTTTCCTTCTGCCAATCCGGCAAAATGTTCCCCGGCGGCGCTGTCCCATTCCTGGCCAGAGATCCTTGCCTTCTTGCTGCCTGCTAAAGAGTAATATTTAACTCCCTTCCTATCCTGTTTTTCATACAAATAACTGGTGATCTCTATCTCTCCCTGATGCAGGACAAAATCCTGTTCATAATATTCATGGTCTATGGCGCTTCCATGGGTAAAATCCCCAAGCACATAATGGTATTCTCCCTTATCACTGTCATAATATACCTGTGTGCCTCCCTGCTCCAGCACCACTCCCCAATCCGGTGCATCACAGCCTTTTTTCCCATGGATCTGGCTGATTTCTTCCAGGGCATCCCCTGTCTCATTGACCTCATAATATTGATTATGATAATTCCTGCCGTTTCCGTTTGTAGTGGTGGTAATAATCTCCAGCCTTCCGTTCTGGTCCAGATCTGTTACGGCATAGCTTAAAGGCGCCTCGCTCCCAAAGGGAAAATAATATTCCGCCGGTTTGTTAAGATTCTCTCTGTCATATTTCAATTTCTGATACTCCACCATCCAATCCTCGCGGGACCGGTCGATCAGACGGAGCTGCGCCTCAATAGACAGCGTCTCCTTCCCCTGATTTTCCTTTTGCTCTGGCACACTGCTGGTATCTGCCTGCGTCTGTCCGTTGCAGCCTGCAGTCAAAAGCCCTGCCGCCAGGAGCATAGCCAGATACCCTGCTCTCTTTTTCATACGTCTTTCTCCTTTTTTCTATTCCACACATTCCACCTTGATCATATTGGTCGTGCCAGATATGCCAATGGGAACGCCGGACGTAATCACTGCAATATCTCCCTTTTTCAACAGTCCCTTTCCTTTGGAGACCTGGATGGCATGGTCAAAAAGATCAAACACATCTTTCTTCTCCTCCAGCAGGACCGGAGTCACTCCCCAGGAAAGATTCAGCTGGCGGCTCACTTTCTCAGAAGTGGCGCAGCCGATGATCCCGCAGCCAGGGCGGTAGCGGGAGATCATCCGGGCAGAGCGTCCTGACTTGGTTACTGTTACAATGGCCTGCGCATTCAAGTCATAGGCCGTTGTACAGGTAGCGTGGCTGATGGCGTCTGTCACATCAGGATTTTCCGGACGTTCCTGGACAAAGAACCGTTTCCGGTAATCAATATCCTGCTCCGCCCTTTCGGCAATACGTACCATTGTCTTCAATGACTCCACAGGAAATCTGCCGGCGGCAGTCTCTCCGGAAAGCATAATGGCGCTGGTGCCATCATAGACTGCATTGGCCACATCCGCCGTTTCTGCTCTGGTGGGACGGGGATGTTGCATCATGGAATCCAGCATCTGTGTAGCCGTGATCACCTGCTTTCCTGTAGCATATACCTTTTTGATGATCATCTTTTGCACTACCGGCACCTCTTCCTCCGGCATCTCTACTCCCATGTCTCCCCGGGCAATCATAATCCCATCGGATTCCCGGATGATCCCGTCTATATTCTCCACGCCCTGCATATTCTCAATCTTGGCAATAATCTTAATCTCCTTGCCCCCATTTTCCTCCAGAAGACTGCGGATCTGCTTTACATCTTCAGGAGAACGGACAAAGGATGCGGCCACATAATCTATATCCTGCCGGATCCCAAAAAGGATATCTTCCCGGTCTTTGTCACTCATATAGGGCATGTTCACCCGCACGCCTGGCAGATTCACTCCCTTCCGGTTGGAGATTGTCCCTTCATTCCTTACAATACAGCGTATGGCGTCTCCCTGGATTTCCTGCACCTGCAGCTCTAACAGGCCATCATCGATCAGAATTGAGGAGCCCATCTGCACATCCCGATACAGACTGGGATAGGATACGCTCACCTGGCTTTCATTTCCCTCTGCCTCATGGCAAACCAGGGTAAATTCCTGTCCTGCTGTCAAATGGACGCTGCCCTTCTCAAAACAGCCGATCCGGATCTCCGGGCCCTTCGTATCCAGCAAGATAGCAATGGGCTTACCGCATCTTTTCCGGATACGGCGCAGGCGTTCCATCCTCTCCTCCTGTTCCTGGTGGGTACCGTGGGAAAAATTAAACCGCGCCACATCCATTCCTTCTTCTACGAGCCTCTGTAAGATCTCGTCCTTGTCAGTAGCAGGCCCCAGTGTACAGATAATCTTTGTTTTTCTCATTTTTCTCCTCCAATTTTTATTTTCCACAATATCTCTCTCCTATCATAGACCATTTACATCCCGGAAGCAATAATAGCTTCACCTGTGCTGATAAAAGAATACCGCCAGCTGTGTCCGGTCCCGCAGTTCTAATTTGTCCAGAATATTACTGATATAATTTCTTATCGTCCCCTCTGACAGAAAGGTCTTACCGGCAATCTCCCGGTTGCTCATCCCCTGCGCTACCAACTCGATAATCTCATACTCCTTTTCGGTAATGCCGGCCTTCGCATAACTAAAATTCTCTCCGCTGTGCATCAGCCCCGGCAGCTTACTGACAACCTCCCCGCCGAACACAGTCTGCCCCAGGCAGACTGCCTCCAATGCAGGCACGATCCCTTCAAAATCCTGTTTCAGAATATAGCCCTTGGCTCCCATGCGCAAAGCCTGGACTATATATTCATCATCAGAAAAGGTGGTGAGAAATAAAATCTTTGCCTCCCGGTCCTGCTTCAAAATCTCCTCTGCCGCTTCCAATCCGGACATGGTGTCCATCCGGATGTCCATCAGCAATACGTCTGGTTTCCATTTCTGATACAAACGGATCGCTTCCCGCCCATCATAGCCTGTATCCAGAACCTGGATTCTTTCATCTGCTTCCAAAATGGTCTGTAACGATACGGCTACCAGCCTGTCATCATCCACAATCACGATTCTCATAGTCTTCCCTCTCCAGATTTCTACTATCAAAGATGTTATTTTTCTTCCCCGTCATCTTCCCTTGGGAATGGTGGCAAATACAGAAAATCCCCGGAGATCTCTTCTCATCTGCAGGACGCCGGAAAGACCTTCTACCCGCTCCCGGATGTTCTCCAGGCCGATGCCTGTCCCATTGCCCCCAGCTTCCGCTTCGGCTGCCATTGCCGTCCCGGCCCTGCCTCCTTTTTCCATGCCATTATCAGTGACCTCCAATTGCCAGAAGGCCGGATGTTCTATTAAAGCAATCCGGATCCTGTCTCCATCGCTGTGGCGGATCACATTAGAGACGGCCTCCTTCACAACGGCAATCAGACAATATTTCACTTTGGACGGCGCCTGCTCCATATCGTAATCCACTTCCACCTGGTACCCCTCCAGCACTCTTACTATCTCCCGGATACTCTGTTCCACATCGATAGATTCCTCATGGAGATCGTGAACACTTTGCCGGATGCTATCCATGGCCTCATCTAAGGTTTCCTTTAACTGTATCAGCTTCCCTGCCATTGCCTCTTCCCGGTTGACAGAGAGCATTGCTCCCGTCACCAGCAGGGCGCGGGATAAAAGATGCCCCACATTGTCGTGGATCTCCCGGGCGATCCGGTTTCTCTCCCGCAGCGTGGCAGTGTAAACTTCGCTGTCCTGTTTTTCTATCAAATATTGATTCCGGCTCTGGAGAAGAAGATTTTCTTCCTTCCCAGTGTCCCGGACCGCAATATGCCGTTCCTTCAGCGCCAGATACTGCCTGCTGTTCCATTCCAGCCATACTGCAAGAACAAGAAAAAAGAGGATCCCTGCTGCCTCCCAGCCTTTCAACTGTCCCCTCGCCAGATAAAGACTTGTCCCTGCAAGCATCAACTGGGCCACTCCCAAAAAGCCGTCACGCCAGGATGAGTGTGTATCCCTCCATGACTGCATTATCTCATATAGCAACATCGGCAGCATCAGGGCAAACTCCGGGATCAGCAGACTTCCTATCCCATACAGCAGCTGGAAGATGATTTTCCCTGGAGAATCCTCCAGCCACACTCCGCTGCAGCTGAGGATAAATGCGCAGAGGCCGGCTGTCAGGCGCATCTGTCCAATGCCTCCCAGAAATGCCAGCATACTGCACCCTATGATCAGAACAAGGCGATTCCCTATTCTCTGCACCTCCATTACGCATCCCTCTCCCTTCCGGCTTTTTCTGATATCACTATAACAAAACCCCGGTTTAAAAACAATGTGACAAATGTCATGGGATTTCTTTACTCTGTTCACTTCTTCCCATAGAAATCTTAGGATAAAATCATAACTGTTCCATACTATGTTCTAAGAAAAAGGAGGGGTACGCATCTATGAATGAGACCGTTAAGATAACCAATCTTGTAAAACGCTACAAAGATCTGGTGGCAGTAGACCATCTGAGCCTGGAGATCCAGGAGGGCGAAATCCTGGGACTGCTTGGTCCAAATGGCTCCGGCAAAACCACTACTCTCAACTGCCTGATGGCGCTTCTGAGCTATGATAAGGGAGAGATCCGGGTCTTTGGCCAGCCTATGACATCGGAAAGCTATAAGCAAAAACGTGATATTGGGATCGTGATGCAAAATGTTGCCGTCTTTGACTCTCTCACCGTCTATCAGAATATTGATTTCTTCTGCGGCCTGTATATCAAAGACGCCAAATTGCGGAAACAGTATGTGGAAGAGGCGATCCGCTTTGTAGAATTAGAAGATTTCCGCCAATTTTATCCCAAAAAGCTTTCCGGAGGCCTTCTCCGCCGCCTGAATATCGCCTGTGGCATTGCCCATAAACCAAAGCTGATCATATTGGATGAGCCTACTGTAGCCGTAGATCCCCAGAGCCGCAACAAAATCCTGGAAGGGATCCAGGAGCTGAACCAAAGGGGAGCTACCATTATATACACTTCCCATTATATGGAAGAGGTGGAGCAGATCTGTTCCCGAATCGTTATCATGGACCAGGGAAAATGCATTGCCAGCGGCACGACAGATGAGTTAAAGCTGATGATCAAAAACAGCGAGACGATCCATATTGAAATTCCTGCCCTGACACAAAGGGAGCAAGAGGAAATCCGGAACTTGAAGCACATTTATTTTGCAGAATATTGCGATCACACACTGCATCTGAAATGTGACGGCGGCAGCCATAACCTGATCCATGTTATGAATTATCTGACAGAACATGATATTTCCTTCAGCCGGGTACGTTCAGAGCTTCCCACACTGAATGATGTCTTTCTGGAGATTACCGGGAAGGAATTACGGGACCCCAGCTAATCTCCACTATCAGCCGCTAACACTGTAAAGAAAAGGAAGGTTTTTATGTTTTTCCATATTTTAAAATATCGTTTGATCCAGTTGTTCCACAGCCGCAATATACTAATCTGGATCTTTATCTTCCCTCTGATTCTGGGCAGCCTGTTCTACATGGGCTTTGGCAATATGATCATTGACAACGGCAATGATTTCCAGTCCATCCCTATTGCGGTGGTCGGACAGGGCCAGGGAAATCCCATTCTTGACGAGGTGATCCAGAGCCTGAGCCAGGGGGACAGCCCTATGTTCGATGTGACCAGAACAAAGGAAGCAAATGCACAAAAACTACTTCAAAAAGATAAGGTGGACGGCATCCTGTATGAAGCTCCGGAACCTTATCTGACGGTGAACAGGAATGATTTGAACCAGAGCATTCTTTATAGCTTCCTGTCTCAATATATACAGCAGGCGGAAGTAATAACCCGCATTGCAGAAAACCATCCGGAAAATCTGGAGGCCGCTGTATCACAGCTTCGCTCTGATGCTGGCTATAATAAAGAAGTATCTATGACAAGATCAAAGAACACGAATAACCTGACCCAGTATTTCTATGCCCTGATCGCCATGATCTGTCTATATGGCGGCCAGATCGGCATGGATACGCTCATCACCCTGCACCCGCAGCTGTCTTCCCACGCCGCCCGGAAAAGCATCGCGCCGGTCCATAAATTGAAAATGATCGCTGCTGACCTTACCGCATCGGTAATGGTAAATTATCTGTCCGTGCTGATCCTGATCTTCTATATTACCCAGATCCTGAAAATCAATCTGGGGGACCGGCTGGTACTGCTGCTCCTGGCCAGCCTGGCAGGAAGCCTGATCGGTGTATCCATCGGCATTTTCTTTGGTTCCCTCCCCCATCTGGAAAGCAATACAAAAGAGGGTTTCCTCATGGGCTTTACTATGTTCTGTTGCTTTTTGGGCGGACTGATCGTTCAAAACATGCCTTCCATCGTAGAAGAGCATGCCCCGGTGATCAATCAGATCAATCCTGCCTATCTGCTGTCTGACTGCTTTTATGTGTTGAATATCTACCAGGATACGGCCCGGTGGTGCCGCAATGTGATCTCTCTTTTGATCCTCACGGTGTTATTTAGCCTGGCAGCCTATCTGCTTATACGGCAGAAAACACAGGGTTCCTCTCAGAAAGGAGAATAAATTCCATGCATATTTTAAAGACGTTTTTTATCACAATAAAATACCATATTGCAGGTATATTCATATATCTGGGTATTTTTATTGCTTTGCTGGTGTTCTTTACACAGAATGACAATGGGCAGCCGCCCAAAGCTTTTACCGCCACGCAACTGGACATTTTAATACAGGATGAAGACCATACTGTCCTGAGCCAGTCCCTGTATGATTTTTTGGAGAGCAGGCACCGAGTAGAAAAAGGGGCTTCCTCCAGAGAAGATGTCATCGACAAATTATATTGGCATACAATTGATTACTCCCTCCGGATCCCCAAAGGATTCC
This sequence comes from uncultured Lachnospiraceae bacterium, assembly GCA_947589315.1. Taxonomy (GTDB): domain Bacteria; phylum Bacillota; class Clostridia; order Lachnospirales; family Lachnospiraceae; genus Jutongia. Next base: position 51,107 of record CANPZE010000013.1, read on the forward strand.
AGGCTGATCTTCTAAGCGGCCGGAACAAAGACCTGGTAGAAAACACCAAGCTTCCGGAAAGCGCCACGGGATATTGGGCAGACGCCCAGATTGAGCAGTACCTGACCCTTCTGAACAGTTATCTGGCTGGAGGATACTCCCCAGAGGATGCAGCCCGTCTCTCTCTGGAAACCTCTGAAAAAGAGGCCAGGATCAACATGGCTTCTGCCTCTGCCGCAGAAAACAATTCAACTATAGTTAGTTTTTACCATTACCTGGTTTATATCCTGATCAGCCTTGTCACTACTGGACTGGGACAGGTTCTGATCACCTTCCGACAACGGGAGCTTGACATACGTTTTCGCTGTTCCCCTTGTCCGGCAAGCAGGCGCAGTCTTTTTCTGGCCCTGGGAGGCCTGTTGTTCTCTGTTGCCTGTTGGCTGCTGTGTATGATGCTTGGCGTTGTCCTATTTCCAAAATCCGTTTTTACTATCACTAATCTTTTGTATATGATCAATAGCCTGGTCTTCCTTCTCTTTGTTATGAGCCTCACCCTGTTGATCAGTTTTTTAACAGAGAATTTCAACATCCTGCAAGCCCTGACTAATATTTCCGGTCTGACATTAAGCTTTCTGGGCGGCGTCTTTGTCCCCCAGGAATTTATGAATGAAACTATTCTTCGCTTTTCCCGCCTTCTGCCATCCTATTGGTATATTAAAGCGATGGATTTGATTTCTTCCTCTGCTCTTACTTCCCATCAATATCAGGAATATCTTTCCTGCCTGGGCATACAGGTTCTCTTTGCAGCCGCTGTACTGGCAGGGGCAATGGTAGTCTCTAAATACCAGAAGATCCAGTAAATGCTGTCTTTTCTATCCTTCTCCCGGGGCCGGTTCGCTGCTCCGGGAAATTTTTTTTATTTTTTGAAGACTTTTGTCCCCCTGCCTCGTTTTATATAATAGATAGTACAACAGGAGGTGAATGGGTTGGAAGCAGACGACAGATTAATACAGGCTCTGGATCAATATGAAACACTAATATTCTCCATATGCTATCAAATGACCAAAAATTATTTTGATGCCCAGGATCTGACGCAGGAAACCTTTCTGGCTTACTATCGCTCCCTGTCCGACTTTGACGGAAAAAATGAAAAGGGCTACCTGACAAAAATCGCAGCCAATAAGTGCCTGGATCATCTGCGGCGTTCCGAACGCCGAACGGCTCCCACAGAATTTCCTGAGCTGGAAGTTCATATTCCGCCCCAGCCGCCTCCCGAGCAAGAGGTGTTAGACCGCCTGCTTCAGGAAAAACTGCTTTTACTCTGCCGCTCCCTCAAACCTCCCTATGACCAGGTTGCAGAAGCTCATTTCTGCAGGAATATGACGGCCAGAGAGATCGCCGCACAGCAGAGGCGAAGGCAGAAAACGGTACAGACACAGATCGCCCGGGCAAAAAAGATGCTGCAACAATTATGGAAGGAGGAGGATTGGCTATGACCCATCTCAGCGAAGAGAAAATTCAAAAATATTATCAGAACATGCTAGACAGCCGGGAACGAATGGAAGTCCTGGAACATGCCGCCCAATGCAGCGCCTGTAGTGAACGCCTGGCAGATGCTATTCCCCAAGGACTGCTCCTATCCCCTCCCTTAACACTGAGACAAAACATACAGGAACAGTGCAGCGCTGCCCATACAGGAACCATCCGCCCACAACATGCGCAGCGGACTGTCCCCGCCCACCCACACAAAGAGTTCTGCCTGTATACCGCAAAGGTGGTCTTTGCTATGGGAGTCGCAATCCTTGTCGCATTTACCGGCCATTCTGCCATAGATCACTCGCCAGAATATAACGGCCATTATACTGCCAGCCCTTCCTCCGGCAGGACATATCCGACAGAAGAGGCAGTATCTTCCATAAGCGAAGGGATCTCCAAACTGGGGCAATACTGCGCCGAAGCATTGTATTTTTACAAAGAGGACTTACCGACCAACAAAAACAAGCAATAAAAAGATATCATATATAAGAAAGGACGATTACTATGACGCATAAAAAGAATGGTTTTTTAACCTTTTGTTTTGCCTGCCTTCCTGGAGCCGGCCAGATGTTTCTGGGCTTTCCCAGGCGGGGTGTCAGCCTGATGTTTTTATTCTTTTTGGTTGCGGGGCTAACAGGATATTTTCATCTGGAATTCCTGGTTTTCTTACTCCCGGTTATCTGGTTTTTTAGCTTTTTTGACGCAATTAACCGCAACTCTCTTTCCGATGAAGAATTTCAGAAACTGACTGATGATTTCCCCGGGTTCCCCACGGAACTCCCCTTCACAAAACCTTTCTCTGGAAAGCTGCGCCTCGGAACTGCCATTGTACTGATCCTGGCAGGCGTCAAATATCTTTTTGATAACCTGATAAGCCTTCTCAGTGAATGGGGCATCCGTCTTCCTGTTGATCTGGCATATTACTATGACATCGCCAGCTACTATATACCACAGTTCCTGTTCGCCCTGTTGATCATTATTGTCGGGCTCTATCTGATCTTCAACAAGAAGCAGGATCTGAAGGAACGGGAAGGAGGGGAAGAATGATGGAATCTCGCCGTATTGGAACATTTACACTGGGAGTATGTCTCCTGCTATTTGGTATCCTGTTTTTGCTGCATATATTCCTTCCCGGGCTGAATTATCTGCTGATTTTCCGCCTGTGGCCTCTTGTTTTTATCCTGCTGGGCTGTGAACTCCTGCTGGCCAGCAGGAAGGCCTCCGGCCAATTCAAATATGACTTTGCCGCCGTGGTGCTTCTCCTCTTACTTCTTCTCTTTGCCATGGGAATGGCCGGCTTTGACTACCTCCTGACGCATTTCCCGGAGGAATGTTGGCTGGGGCTTGGCTGACAGAGCAGTCAGCCAAGAGACCGCTCCCATCATGGGCATTGCTATTCCTGGCCTGGTCTCCCCTTCTTTTTCCTGTGATTTGTATAGAGCATGCAGCCTGCACAAATTATAAATAACAGGAAAAAGAGGAGGCCTTATACGCCACAATGTTTCTTCTCTCTTGCTTCTCTGCTATAGATGCAGCCACAATAATCCTGACGATACAATTGATATTCCCGGGACAGCTCAATCGATCTCAGATAACCTCCCCGTTTCTTAAAGTCTGACACCAGATACGGAATCCCATACTCTTTGGCCAGCCTCAGCCCAATCTCATTCAGCTTTTGGGCATTCTTATGGGGACTGACTGACAAAGTTGTGGTAAAATAATCAAATCCATGGTCCGCCCCATATTCTGCTGCAGCCCGCTGGCGCAGTTCATAGCAGGCAAAGCACCGCTCTCCGCCTTCCGGGAGTTCCTCCCTCCCCTGAGCCAGCTCCCGAAATTTCTCTGGCTCATACGGTCCTTCCGCAAAGGCGACCGGATACTGCACCGGAAGCTGCCCGAGCAGCCTCTGCTGCTCCGATACCCGTTTTTCGTATTCCTGTAATGGTGAAATATTGGGATTATAATAGAATAGCGTAATATGAAAATATTGTGCCAGATAAGCCAGGCAATAACTGCTGCAAGGAGCGCAACAGCTGTGCAGCAGCAGCCTGGGAACCCTGTTCTCCTTCTGAAGCTTAAGTAAGATCTGGTCTAGTTCTAATTGATAGTTGACGCCCATAGGAATCACTCCTTCCCCAGTTCGTTACATGATCCTCTGACAAGTCAGGACTTTCCCACAAAGCTTTTCAACAGAATGGTCTTTTGGATCGCTTCCGCCGTAAATCCCCAGCTTTTCAAAACATCCTCCGGCAACAGGCCAAAGAAAAGTTCCCCCAGAAGACAGAGAATCAGGAAAATCCAAAAAAAGCCGGCAACCGCCCCTCCCAGCCGATTTGCCAGCCCAACGATCGGTATGTCGTCAATGATTTCTAAGACATTAATCGCCATGATCAGCAACAACTGCGCTATCGTAAAAATCACCAAAAACAAAAGGACATAGCTAATCTGCCCTGCCACTGCCGACAAGGAAGATTCCGGCAACAACTCCAGACCGCCCTGGGCAACCTGTTTCTCCAGGGCAGGGAGAAGCCACTGTTCTGCCAGTCTCTCTTTCAAGGCGCCTGCTAAAACAGCGGCCGCCAGCCAGGCCACCAGAACCGCTGCAAAGCGGGCCACCATCCGGATCAGTCCCCGATAAAGCCCAATCCCCACTGCCAAAAGAAACAGGACGCCGATCAGAATATCAAGGATCTGTGTGATCTCCATTACAACAGCACATCCGCCATATCGTACAAACCGGCAGATTTTCCTTTCAGATACTTAGCCGCAGTAATAGAGCCTTTGGCAAACACTGCCCTGGAATATGCCGTATGCTTAAAAGTGATCACCTCGTCTGTCCCGGCAAAGATCACCTCATGGTCTCCTACAATCGTACCGCCCCGGACCGATGAAATTCCCAATTCTTTTTTCCCTCTGGGCTGTCTCACCTGAGAACGGTCATACACATATTCATACTGGTTGTCCATCGCCTCGTTCACAGAATCAGCCAGCGCCAGAGCTGTCCCGGAAGGTGCATCCAGCTTCTTGCCATGATGCTGCTCTACAATTTCCACATCAAAACCTTCAACGCATAACTTCTGAGCTGCTTCCTTCAACAGCTTCATCAAAAGATTGATCCCCAGAGACATATTCGCCGATTTCAGTATGGCTACCCTTTGCGAAGCCTGCTCCATGTAGGAAAGCTGTTTCTGGGACAGACCGGTAGAACATACGATAATAGGAACCTTCTTCTCCACCGCATAATCTATCCGCTCTTCAAATCCATTGGCAGAAGAGAAATCAATGATCACATCTGCCTCTACATCACACTTCATAATATCCTGAAATACCGGATATCCATTTTCCCGGTTATCTACCAGATCCACACCGGCCACAATCTGCACCTGGCTGTCCTCTGCTGCCAGTCCGGTGATCATCTGACCCATTCTCCCATTGCATCCCAGCATAATTATATTTGTCATCATTCGTCTACCACCTTAATCCCTATATTGATCATTTCCTGACGAAGCGCTTTCTTATGCTCCGGCTCCATCTTAGTCAACGGCATGCGCAGCGGACCGGCCTGAAAGCCCATCAGATCCATAGCCGTTTTCACCGGGATCGGATTCACCTCACAGAACAATTTCTCGATCAGCGGGATATATTTCAACTGAAGCGCCGCACTGGCCTGCACATCCCCTTCCAGCAGCTTCATAACCATATCATGGGTATCCCGGGGGGCTACATGGGACAATACGGAGATTACCCCTTTGCCGCCAAGAGCTGTGATCGGTACGATCTGATCATCATTGCCAGAATAAACATCAATCTTTCCCTCTGCAAGGGCAAGGATCTTCGCTACCTGGGAAATATCTCCGGAAGCTTCCTTTACTGCTACGATATTATCCACCTCTTTGGCTAGTTCTGCGATCGTAGCCGGTTCGATATTGACTCCGGTACGGCCTTTAATATTATAGAGGATCACTGGCAGATCTACACTGGCAGCGACTTGCGTAAAATGCGCCTTTAGCCCCTTCTGGGTGGCCTTATTATAGTAAGGCGATACTACCAGGAGCCCGTCAGCGCCTGCCTGCTGTGCCTCCTTTGAGAGATAGACTGCTGTCTGGGTACAGTTAGAACCCGTCCCGGCAATCACAGGAACCCGTTTCCTTGTCATATCCACACAGGCCTTTATCGTATCCAGATGCTCCTGATGAGACATGGTAGACGCCTCCCCAGTGGTTCCACAGACGATAATGGCATCGGTTCCATTTTCAATCTGATAATCTACAATCTTCTCCATCGCATCATAATTGATAGAGCCATCCTCATGCATCGGTGTGATCAACGCCACGCCGGCGCCTGTAAAAATAGACATATGATAACCTCCTCATTTATATGATCTACATGTAAAATCCACATGCAGAGTCTACATGGTATCCTTCTCCAAATCGATCTTAGAAATAACATCCACATAGGGGATCAATTCCTCAGGGAGATGCTGTCCTGTCAATACCAGCCTGCAATAATCATCCTGCAGATTGATCAGGCGGATAATATCTTCTACTGCTATGATATTCAGATCGATCAATCCCAGTACCTCGTCCAGGACAAGGACATCACATTCTCCTGTGTCGATCACCTTTTTGGCAAAATTAAAACCATTCAGGATATTCTGCAGTTCTTCCTTTTTCTGGGATTCCAGCAATTCATTGTAAGAACCGTTTGCCTTTTCAAACCGGAATAATTTAATATCCGGCTCCAGCCTTTCCAGAAAATTAAATTCTTCTGCATCTTTTCCCTTCAGGAACTGGATGATAATGACAGACTGCCCCAGACTTGCCGCCCGGATACACTGTCCTACTGCGGCAGAGGTCTTTCCCTTTCCATTTCCATAATAAACCTGTACCACTCTCTTTCCCATTATGTCTTCTCCATCCCTTCATTTCTTAAAGGGCAGCATCAGCGCATTGCCCGATATGCCGCTATCCTCCAAGCGGGAGCATTTCCCGCATAAAACCTTTCTGGCATAATATAATAAAATTTCTATGTAAAATAAAGAAGGCCAGAATCATGACAGGCTTCCCCATCATCAACTCTAGCCATTCTACCATATCTATAGCTAAAAATCTACTATTAATTATTCCTGTTCCTCTGCCGGTTCATATTCCAGCTTGCTGACAGAGACCTCATAAGCCACCCTCTTTTCATACTCCTCTTCGCTGATCTTCTTTTGATATTCTCTGCTCTGAATCCGTCCCCAGATCTGTACATGGGAACCTACCTGGAACTGCTCTGCATAACGGGCATTTCTCCCCCAGCAGATACAGGGAATATAATCCGACTTTCCATATGGCCGGTTCACTGCCAGCAGAATATCTGCGATCTCTCTCCCTAAAGGCGTCTTGCGATAAACCGGTTTTTTACAAACATAACCATCCAGAAAAATGTGATTGGGATCCTGGGCATCTTCCTCCGGCTGTCCCACCTCTACATCCCGTGCAAACACAGATAATACCAGGCGGTTCTTTGTCTCATCATGGCGATTGTACGAACGGAACTGACCGGCTGCCTTTAACACGCAGCCTCTGTAATCATTCTTCACATCCAAAAGCCGTTCAGACACCATAACCGGTATGATATCATAGGAATTGCTTAAACGGCATACCGCAATATTCACGGTATAAAAATTTTCCCCATATACCTCGTGGCTATAAGCAAATTCACTTACCACCTCACCGGCAATTGTTACCTGGTTATTAGTAAAAACTTTATCCAGCATTTCTTTTTCTCCTTCCTTTTCTACATAGTATTTTGTTTTTTATATATGTATACGCTACACTCTTGTATTTTATTCTCATTATTGCACAAAATCGGACGTCATGCACAAACATCGACCGACATATTTCGACACCATCATTCGACATGCCCAAAGAAAACTTTTTTCCCTATTTATTTTTGGTAGTTTTTCTTACTTGTATAATCTCGGGATTATAGTATACTTATACTTTAATGGAAGATAAAGGTTTAGACAGGAGGAAAAGATGAAACGGGAAGATGTAAGAAATATAGCGATTATCGCCCATGTAGACCATGGAAAGACCACTTTGGTAGATGAGCTTTTGAAGCAGAGCGGCGTATTCCGCTCCAATCAGGAAGTAGCAGAGCGTGTTATGGATTCCGGCGATATTGAACGGGAACGAGGAATTACTATTCTGTCCAAAAATACGGCTATCACATATAAAAATACCAAAATCAATATTATTGACACACCTGGCCATGCAGATTTTGGCGGCGAAGTCGAACGCGTATTAAAAATGGTAAATGGCGTTGTTCTGGTAGTAGACGCCTTTGAGGGCGCCATGCCCCAGACCAAGTTCGTGTTGAAAAAAGCTTTGGAACTGGAACTTCCAGTAATCGTCTGTATCAATAAAATTGACCGGCCGGAGGCCCGTCCCGATGAAGTAGTAGATGAGGTTCTGGAACTGTTTATCGATCTGGATGCCAACGAAGAGCAGCTGGACTGCCCTTTTATATTTGCTTCTGCCAAAGAAGGCGTTGCCTCTTATAATGCAGAAGAAGCCGGTACAGATATGGTTCCCCTTTTTGACACGATCCTAGATTATATCCCTGCGCCGGAAGGCGATCCGGAGGCGGGTACCCAGGTACTGATCAGCACAATTGATTACAACGAATATGTAGGACGTATCGGAATTGGCAAAGTAGACAATGGTGCCGTACGGATCAACCAGGATATGGTTATTGTCAACCACCACGATCCTTCCAAAATGGAGAAAGTAAAGATCAGTAAGCTCTATGAATTCGATGGATTGCAGAAAGTGGAGGTCAAAGAAGCGGGCATCGGTTCCATCGTGGCTATTTCCGGTATTGCAGACATTCATATTGGAGATACGCTTTGTTCTCCTGAGAATCCTATACCTATTCCCTTCCAGAAAATTTCCGAGCCTACCATTTCCATGCACTTTATGGTAAACGACAGCCCTCTGGCAGGACAGGAAGGAAAATTTGTCACCTCCCGCCATATCCGGGAGCGCCTGTTCAGCGAATTAAATTCCGATGTCAGCCTGCGGGTAGAGGAGACCGAAAATACGGACAGTTTCAAGGTTTCCGGCCGCGGTGAACTGCATTTGTCTGTATTGATCGAAAACATGCGCCGGGAGGGCTATGAATTTGCGGTGAGTAAAGCAGAAGTCATCTACCGGACCGATGAACGTAACAAGAAGCTGGAACCCATGGAACGCGCTTATATAGATGTGCCGGAAGAATTTGCGGGAAGCGTTATTGAAAAATTGAGCAACCGGAAAGGCGAATTACAGGGGATGGGTTCGATCGGCGGCGGTTTCACCCGCCTGGAATTTATCATTCCTTCCCGGGGGTTGATCGGTTACCGCGGAGAATTCCTTACCGACACGAAGGGCAATGGAATCCTGAATACGGTATTTGAAGAGTACGGACCATACAAGGGAGACATTGCCTATCGGAAACAGGGTTCTCTGATCGCCTTTGAGTCCGGTGAAACTGTGACCTACGGCCTGTTCAGCGCCCAGGAGCGCGGCACCCTGTTTGTGGGGCCTGGCGAAAAGGTATACGCCGGTATGGTTATCGGACAAAACGGAAAAGCAGAGGATATTGAATTGAATGTATGCAAGACAAAACATCTGACCAATACCCGTTCCTCCTCTGCTGATGATGCGCTCAAGCTGGTGCCGCCCAAAAGGCTGAGCCTGGAAGAAGCGCTGGAATTTATTGACACCGATGAACTCTTAGAGATTACGCCGAAGAATCTCCGTATCCGCAAAAAAATCCTGGATTCTACCCAACGATTCCGGGCCAAGAAAAACAGCCAGGGATAAAATCAGCTGCTTATGGCAAGTAGGGAACAAAAAATTAATTGTTTCATCGGAAATGCCACAGCCGGCATCTCCGATGAACATTTAGATTGATAAAAACTCCTTTGCCAAACTTGACCCTATTTCCAAAATCACAGATAAATGGCGTTAGTATCCTGATTTGTAATCCATTTTATCATCCTCCAATGCTATATAAGTCCGTTTACCTGAAACCACTTTTCAACCTTCGCCTTCGACTCTGACGCCTGACTTCCCGTGATCGGAAGCCCCTCCGTAACAGCAGCCCCTGCAGCGTATTTTTTCAAGTCGCTGACGCTCGAACCCATGCCGCTTCCCTCGTTCGTACAAAGTGGAAGAATTTTCTTTCCCGAAAAGTCAAATCTCTCTAAGAAAGTTACCACCGCCATGGGCATCGTCCCCCAATAATTAGGATAAGCAAGCACCACAGTATCATAATCCTCTATGCTATCGGGAACGCTTACAAGCTCAGGCCGCACATTTTCTTTTAGATCCTTCTTTGCCTCCTCGATACAGGTCGTATAGACTGGCGAATACGGCTTCTTCATCACAATTTTGAATGTATCCGCTTCTATAAGCTCCTTCATGTGTCCCACCACGATTTCGGTATTTCCTACCTTCACATACCTCATTGCTCCACCAAAATAATTCTCATCTGCCCTTGAAAAAAATGCTATCAGCGTCTTTGCCATTGTATAACCTCCGTTCATTTATTTGCTATTATCAGCTATTTGCTGTTTACATTCTCTCACAGAAATATTATAATGTCCAATAGAAACATTAAATATTCTATTTAATTATTAAATATCTGGAGGACTTATGACATCAAAACAGATAGATTATTGCATAGAACTTGCAAGAACCGAAAGCTTTTCCAAGGGTGCGGAAAATTTGTTTGTCAGCCAGCCCACATTTTCCTATCAGATAAAGCTCCTTGAGGAAGAGGTGGGCTTCAAGATTTTTGAGAGAAACGGCAAGGGCGCTGCCCTAACCCCCGCAGGCGGGCAATTCGTACACTATCTGTCAGATATGCGTGATGATATGAAGCGGGCTATCGAGCAGGGACAGAATTTCAGCGCAAGATACCATGACAATATTACCATAAGCCTTATGGTCCGCCAGGCTGTTTACTTCCTCCCGGAAGCCATTCGGATCTTCGAGAGCGAAAATCCCGGGGTTCAGATCACACCGAAGTTCCAATATGAGGGCGGCTTAGACAGCTTCCTAAAAAACGAATCGGATATCCTTTTCACCCTAAAAGAGCACACAAAACAGCTCGCAGGCAGTACCGTCCACGAGCTCTTTAACAGTCATATTTATCTGATCACTGACAGGGAAGACCCCCTGTCTGACAAAAACCTGATTACGGATGAGGATATCTATGGAAGGACACTGATGGTCGGAGGAGGCTCACCCGAACTTCTCCGCTCCGTACAGCAAAAACTCATATCCTCCGGGAAAATATCATACTTTAACAGTCCTGACCATGACAGTACACTGACCAATATAGCAGCCGGACATGGCATCTGTCTTGCGCCTGGATTCTTGAACGACCACAGTGGGCAATTCTCATGGATCCCCTACGACTGCGATAAAAGTTTTCCTTGCGTTTTATTAACGCACAAGAACGATACCCGTAAATCTTTGAAAATCTTTATAGAAATTTTGAAAAAACTGTATGATAAGGCTGTGGCGTTTCCGCTATAAACGATATCCACCCTATCTCCTAATTCTAAATTTCCCCTCTTAGAACGTGTTCTTTCCAGAAGACGTTCTGGCATACACGGCTCCCCTTACTAAGATCAGCTGTCCTCTTCTATATAAATAATTTTATCTGCAGCATCGTCTAAAATGCAGACAGAAAAGCTCATACTGCCTCTTTTTGTAATTTTTCTGTAATCATAATGAGAAGCTGCTTTCTCATGACGATCATAAAATAAGTAATACCCTCTCTTGGGCATTTCAAAATCTAACGGCAGTAAGTATGTGCTTAATAAAGCTTCTACGCTCAGGAATTTCATAGGAAATTTTTTCCAGTGCTTTTCTGTCACCAGCTTCTCTTTTATTGCCTTATATTCTTTATGGGAATACTGAAGTTCCAACAGCGCATCGCCTTCTCCCCAGAAAACCCCTTTAGTATCAGACAATCTGACTACATGTTCCATTCCCAGATCCAAACCGAGGATCTTCTTTGCCCTGGCTAAATAATCATTATCAACAGATTTTCCATCCTCGTGATATTCCATTTTCCATACCTGATATAATTCAGAGGGGTTCAAACAACTGTAAAAAATCCTGATCTCCCCGCCGCTTTTTAAATCATATATGGCGCATGACTCTGGAAAATTGGGACTCCCCTGCCATCTTTCCGACTGCCTGCCTTTCAGAGTATTTTGCACCTGGAGTTTGTCCATTCCAATTGCCACATGCAGGAAATCTACAATACTTTCAAAATCTTCAACATATTTATAATTGTCCGGTTGGAGCGTCTTTACCAACAATCTGTTATTCTCTCTATAAGCATCCTTTGACTCCTGGATAAGCTGCTTATCCTTAGATGTCTCCTTAATTTTCTTCCGCTTTTTCCCAAGTATTTTGGATATCCCGGAATAATCTTTATTCCACAGTTTTTCCTGTTTCAGTTGATTTTTTTCCAAGGTCAGATAACGATACCACTCATAACCTCCTCCCACGGAATAGATAAATATCCCCGGACAGGACGGATTATCCGAAACCAGAAACCGGGTTGTCCCAGATCCAAAATCATTCCTGCCTACTTTGACAACTGTATCCTTATATGTATAAATGGTCACTTTCAGTCCATTCTTGAGAATGATCAGTTCCGGAACCCCACTGGCATCCAGATCCCGTACAGAGAATTCATAGATGGTATGGGAGTTTTCTTTATTCTTTTTATAGAAAGCTTCCAGAAATGTCTCATAGGCATTCTGCCATCCTTCCTTTGCGTCAGCCTCATCAACCGCCTCCTCCGAAACATCCTCCGCATTATTATCTTTTGATCCCTGTTGATTGCTGGCGCAGCCGGTAAATACCAGAAAAAATGCCATAAGTCCTGAAAACAGCATATATTTTATTTTCATAAATTTTTCCTTTCTGTAAAAACAAAAATCCATTTCCAAGGCGCCATTGATCCCCTGATCAATAGCGCCTTGTCCCGCATAACAATCCGAATAATATTATCTATCTATACTAATCTTACTATCCTTACAAATCAAGTCCATATATGTTATTCTCCATATTCCTCATCTCCGATATTCTAATATAAATTGCAAAAGACCCACGGCTCAAATGAATGAGTCAAGAGTCCTGTATAACACTTCTTTATACATTCTGCCCATCAAAGAATTCTTCTGCCAAGCTAATATATTCCGGACGTTCTTTCCGATCCCCTGTATATCTTACATACAGTTCTGGTCTTGGAGGTTTGATTTTTTTACTCTTGTATTCCAGCTCGATTGCGCTTCATCACTCTGGATGCAGGGTTTTGTATAACTCCTTTATTCTGTTTTCTGCTGCGTTTACTTAATTATTATTTTCCATTTTGTCACATCATAACCAGAGTAAAGAACCATGCAAAGTCCTTCCCTCTCATTTAATTATACAAAAGGTTTTCAGATACTTCAAGAACTATTTCCTTACAAATTGTGTAAAAGGCTTGAAGATTCACTAACACATGAAAAGCTCCATGCGAAGTGAATCTGGA
>CANPZE010000014.1 GCA_947589315.1 uncultured Lachnospiraceae bacterium
CGGGGGCGGGTGGCACGGCGTAGCCGTGACAGGTGGGGGAGCTTCTCGTCATTTCGAGGCGAAGCCGAGAAATCTCTTACCCCCCCCCCAAAAAAACATTATTTTGAATAAAATCATCTACATCTGCTACATATGACAAAACTGAAAAATCCTCTGCTCTCTTTTTTGCTTTTTCTCGTATTAAAAGATTCTTTTCATTTTCATAATTCAAAGCTACATCTTTAATGATCATTGCTAACTCTTCCGGAGCATCAACCGAAACCAAATAACCATTTTCTCCGTCCTGAATAATTTCAGGAATGCCCCCGACTTTTGAACATATACATGTCAGTCCCGATGCCATCGCCTCAACGACTGTAATTCCAAAGCCTTCCTGTAATGGTACATGAATAAATATATCCGATTGACGTAATAAATCCTCTATGTCATGCCTCTCTCCAGCAAATATAACTCTATCAGCAATTCCAAGTTTCTTTGAAAGTGTATCAAGTTCATCTTTATATGCCCCTGTACCTACAATAACAAATTTATAATCCAGTTCATCCGACAGCATAGAAAGAGCCTGCAACGTAATCTGGACACGCTTTTCTTCTACAAGCCGCCCAACATATATAATTTGTATACATTTTTCTTTAAATTTCGTTTTACAGCCAAACCTATCAATGTTTACACCATTATAAACTACTGTAACATGATTTCGTGGTGTTTTAAAAATGTTCACAACACTTTCTTTCACAGATTCAGAAACAGCTATCACTCGGTCAGACTTAGACAGTGACCATTTCAAAATCTTTTTTTTCATAACTCTCTGAAACATTTTATCAGCATGAAACATATCTATTGCATTTGCATGCGCATATGCTATTGTTTTGATATTTAGATTGCTTTGTTTTAATAGCATCATACAAATATGCGCATAGATATCACTATGATGCGTGATTACCACATCAACCTTTTCCTTAACACATATATTTTCTGCTTTCCTGCACAATGCAAAAATATGCTTTTTTGAAGCGTTAAGGATATAAACCTTCTTTCCCATTTCCCTGATCTTTTCGGCATTATACCCTCCTCCCCAAAGAAAGAGAAATATATTTTCATGTTTGGAAAAATCGGCATAATCACTGCACAACGCTTCAATTCCGCCTGTATCTCCTGCAGATAAGATATGTAAAACCTTTTTCATAAACTCACCCCTTTACATATTCATAGGAATTATCTTTGTCCACCAAATATAAAATCGGAATGACTGCATACACTAAACAACCCCACAAACTACCTGACCCAAATCCCAATCCAGATACAGCCCAAGTAGCAAACAAATATATTGCGGCTGTCTTTGTACTATTGTTCTGTATCCGCATTATGATCTTAAAAAACAGTTTATACATAAATATTCCATACAAAGCGCTGCCCAGGAAGCCTGTCTGTGCAATAATCTGTGGATAATAACTGTCCATCAAAAAATATGTATCATTTTTTCCCATCCCCCACCGATTCGAGAAACCATAGAGATAATACAAGTTTGAATACTGGTTAGCAGCTACCGCAGAACCATATGTTGCAAATCCTGAACCTATTGGCAAATACTTCCATGCCGTGATAATTGAATAATAAAACAACAAATACCTGGGGGCTTCATCGTTCAGCAGATAGCCTGTAATTTCATTCCTGCCAACCCAGAGACATAATGGTATGATAATTAACAGATAGTACCAATGGAATTTCTTTTTCTTCTCCATAAAAAAGTAAACTGCCGCATATCCAACAATTGAGAGTATCCCTAACCCAGATTCGCTCCTGAGTATTACAATCAAACTTAAAACATAATAAAACAAACGATTGTTTTTAGGATTGCTTACAATGATCGTAAGACATACTATGGTTACATCAGCAACAGCGCCTGTGAATCCTGTATAGAATTCAAACTCGCCTACGGAATTTAGCATATCTCTGATTATTTCAATATTATTTTCTAATTTTAGCAAAGACAATATAGCCGCTGTTGCCAAAATAATAATTGCAAGCTTTGATATTCCCGTCAAAATCCGATATATTTTTTTTGCCTGTATACTATTTACAGATATTATTATGTACATTAACAAAATATATGGTTTAAGAAACATAAAAGCATCTGTTAATGCAAATACCAAATTCTTTTGGACATTGTATATATAATTCCCCATTAAACCAATCAGAATAAGCAAAAAAAACCAAATATAAAATTTAAAGACTTTCTTTTTTAAAAAAAGAGAAATCACAAAAAGCACAAGAACAACTGCGCAAAATACATCATCGACATAATTTATCCAAGTTGGCAACACTGTATTAAATAAAAGTGTTAAAAGCATCAAACTGATTCCCAAAACAAGGAAAACCGAATTTACTTTATATTTCATAATCAAATACTCCTGTTATCAATTTTCCAATATCCTCTCCAAGAGAATATTCACTAAAGTTTTCTACATATGATTTTCTGGCATTGTTAGCTATTGTACTATAGCAATCTTCATCTTGTAATCTGAGGACCGCCTGTTCTAACTCATAATTATTCTTATTGATAATATAGGCATTATAACCAGATTGAATATAATCATGTACTGTATCATTCTCTGTCACTATGACAGGTTTGGACAGCATCATGGCCTGCAAAAAACTCAGACTGCCAGATGAAATGTGTGCATCATCAAGCGGTATAACCACCGCATAACAATCCGCCAGCATTTGCATATAGTCAGTTCCAAAACAATTTTTTAAACAGGTAATACCATCTTTCTCCGGCTCTCTGTATGAATCGCTGATAACGATCATATTACCCCATTCTTTTTTCCACGCTCTTTGCAGGAAAGAATAATCGCGATTGCTTCTCCCTACAGATAACCAATATTTTTTCCCATCCGGCTTATGTGCAAGTTTCCCTGAAAAATCCGGCACGCCTATTCTTGTACAATGAAATATCCTTTCATCTATGCCCAGCAGTTCGGCATAATATCTTTTCTCACTATCAGACAGTACAATCAATTTCTTTATATATCCGGAGGTAACAATATAATGAATAAACCAATTGTAAAGTGATATTTTCTTAGGCTTATAAATAAAGTTCATAATATAAATATCCGGAAAATCCCTTACTTTAAACAATCGGCAATAAAATGCCACTATCAATCCGTAAAATTGCTGCCAGGCTATAACTTTCTGAAATTTCTTTCGCTTTAAAAAAATTGAGAAAGAAAACAAAAAATATTTAATATATCTCAAAATCACTTTAAAGAGGCTTCCCTCTTGCTGATTTGACACCTTGCACAGGATCCCCCATTTTTCCCCTGTGATCTTTTCCATGGCAACTTTGTAGTCCCATTGTTGATCTACTATTCCATCTACCAAGATTACATTTTTTAGCATTTGCTTTCACCTAATATTCTCTGAATTTTTTGATCATTTCCCCATATAGCCTTTGAATCATAAGACCTATCCGGAAACGCCCCATATTCTAATCTGATTTTATAATGATTTTCTTGAATAAAGCGTTCTACGCGGTCTGCCAGTTTTTCCGGTCTTCCGGAACAGATGTTGATGATTCCATGTTCTGATCTTTGATTCACTGTACAGGCCACTTGTCTGCAAAAATCTTCGTAATCTATAAAGTCATATTGATTCTGTCCCCATGTAAATGGAAATTCCTCTTTTCCTTCCCTTTCCGCCAATGTGATCTTGGAAAAAATAGAATTTCCATGCCCCGAATTTCCTACTATGTAATATCCCCTAAGCCATTGAAATACAATATCGTTTTGCTCACATATCATCTGCGTTAGATCACGCAGAGCATTTTTCCCAATACCATAAGGAGTAACAGGATGGCATGGCGTGCTTTCATCAACACTGCCTTCCCAAAAACCGATTTCATGCATGCTGCCCATAACCGCAATCTGTGATATCCCACCAGCAGCCATTTTCTTTACAAAGGAAAAATGCTTTGGTAAATCTTCTATATGGGCATCTGAATAATGGACAAACCCTTCTCTCCAGGCCAGATGTAACAAAATATCCGGTTCTCCCAGTTCTTCATATGGATTTTTCATTTCAAAAATATCGCCATTGATCCTTTCTGCGCGGCAATCTACAAAATCTGTCTGCAAATCTGTTGCAATTACTTCTCTTCCAGATTCCAATATACTTGATACAATCCCCTGGCCCAGATATCCATTAGCGCCTGTTACTAATATTTTCATCTTGCTCTACCTCTGCTTTTTTCCATTTCTTTTCTATATAGTCAAATTTCTTGATCACTCTTGCAGGGTTTCCCACTGCAATGCTATCCGCAGGTACACTCTTTGTGACAACGCTCCCTGCTCCGATTACCGCATTATCTCCAATAGATACTCCCGGCATAATAATCGCTTTTTCCCCTATCCAACAATTTTTTCCTATATTAACAGTTTTTACATCCAACTTCTGCGCTTCATAACGTATCCCCAAAGATGGGTCCATGCCGTGGTTTTCATCTATTATCGTGCAATAACTTGCAAATAGGCAATCATCGCCTATGTTGACCTCATTGCAGCATAAAATCGTACTATGTCTACCGAGGCATACATTGTTTCCTATCCTGATTTTGGGAGTAAACTTTTCTCCGGAAATCCACTCAAAGCATTCAATCCTGCTATAAGGATAAATTCTGGCGTTATCCCCCAGAATAATATATTTCCCCCCTGATATCTTTACATGCTCTCGGATAAAAGCTCCCCGGCCAAATTTAACTTTCTTTCGGAAGAATGAATTACCAAAATATAGTTTCACACTGATAGCTTTTATCCAATTTTTAACCATCTTCTGCCCTCCATGAACACCTTTAAATAATAATATATCTCAATTACAGCTTAAGTTTTTCCCCATAGATCAAATCCCACTTCTCCGGCTCAAAGGTATCGAATCCTGATCCATGGTGCAAGGTAATCTCACCATAATACAATCTGCCATCCACATCATAAAAATCCACGCGGACATAACGCATCCCTTTGGCAATCTCGGAGCCGATCCGTACCATCTCTGGGAACGTCTCAGGCGCAGAAATGGGCTTGCCGACAGTTTTTCCATGATCCTTCCGTTCGACCCATTCCATATCCATCTGCTGCCAATCGCGCGAATAAATGTTCCTATAATTCTTCCCTTCCCGGTCGATAGAGCAGTAAATAAACTGCAATTCCCCATTGATAAAGTGAAGCTTATAATCGTTAGGAATATGCCCATTTTTATCTAGCAACAGGCGCTCTATCATAATGCAGGGGCGAATATTTTTGTACTGCCACTCCTGAGTTTTGATATAATAATTCCCCACCATCCAACGATGGCATTCGCTTCTTAATTTCCTGATGTCAACAGCAGCCTTGTCATGGATGATCTGATAGCATCCGGATCCTGTATTACATTTTACAATGCACGGCGCATCTGGCAGAACATCCATTGTGATATCGCGCCAGTCTTCCGTTTTATACAGCAATGGGACCAGCCCCTCTTCACCAAACTGTTTCCAGTATTCTCTGACAGCCAGTTTATCGGCCAATGTCGTGTAAAATGGATCATGGTCGTTCAGTTTGAGCCATTGTATTTTTTCATTCAATGTCTGTGGATGTTCCATGTCAATTTCCCGGCCAAAGGTTCTTTTAAACTTCCTGCGCGTCTCCATCATATCCCACTTACTTCCCAGCAAATGTGACGGAAGTCCAAATCGCAGCATATAGTATAGGCTGTAGGTTATATAATTGTGCTTTATCCACCCTTTAACTTTAGCCTTTATCCCCATATGATCTCCTCCATTTCATTTGTCACCCAACTTTGATGTTCCCGCCTTGATATAACAATTTTCCGGTCACATATGGACAGCATTGGCCGATCGCTCACACTATCACTCACACCTACTGCGCAGTTACCGCTCAAGCCCTCCCCGGCCATCCACTCTCGGACACGCACAAGCTTTTCGTTGCCCATACAGTCAGTTTTTAGTCTCCCTGTACATATGCTTTCAACAAATTCAAGCTCCGCAGACATAATGTGATCTATACAAAATGCCTTTGCAAAACAATTGATATATAGATTACAGCCGCCACTGACAATTACAAGTTCGCATCCCTGGGCTTTTAACTCACGGAGAAGCTCCAAAGTTTGTGGGATAAGATGCGGTTGGATACACTCTGTATAATATGATGCAGCAAGCAGCTCCAATTTCTCCTGTGACAATCCCTTCATTTGTGCAACGATCAAATTTTTGTATACATAGACATTTCTTCCCAGCTTGCTGAACAGCCAGGTAAACAATCGGCAGACCATTTTAACAAACGATGTGCAAATCAGCCGATATCGGGTTTGTCGCTCGTGCTGCAGCACATATTCAATAAATGGATCAAACGTCTGATAATCCACAATTGTCTCACAGAAATCAATCAACGCAATTTTCATTACGGTTGCTCTCCTTTAAAATAGCTCTTAATTGCGCAAGTCACCCTTTCCATTTGTTCACGCGTTCCAATGGTCACGCGGAAACAGTTGCTGCGAAAATATTCTGTCTGAGAAAGGTCACGCACATAGATATCCCTTGCAAGCAGATGCTCTATAAGCTGCGGTTTATCCTGCATATCATTCAGGCACAGCAGCGCAAAATTCCCCACACCGCTTATGCAACGCAAATAATCGCTGAGTTCTGACATTTCCTCCGCAAATTGTTTGGCCGCAAGACAAACCTCACCGACATATGCACGCATATAGGGAATATCGCTAAGCACGCCGGCAGCCGCCTCCTGGGCAAAGGTTGTAATGTTCTTTGGATTCCGAATGTTTGAAATATACTCAATGTTATCTTTTGACGCAATGAGATATCCAAAACGGAAATTCGCCAGTGCAAACGCTTTTGACATCGTCCGGGATATCAGCAGATTTTCATATCGAAGTACAAGTTCTTTGGCAGAAATTCCAGAGAACTCTGCATATGCCTCATCAATCAAAAACAACACCTGTGGAAATCTATTAAGCAGCACTTCAATAAACTCTATGGAATGGAGTGTCCCGGTTGGATTGTTCGGATTGCAAATATACACCAATGAGGGTTCGACATCTTCAATACGGCTTATAAATTCCTCGCCATTGAATTCAAATGTTTCGTCAATATTGAAGAAATAAATTTCCGCCCCACAGACCTCTGCTGTCAGCCGAAAATTATCATAGGTCGGCCCTAACAGTAACACCGGATCGCCGACCGTAATATACAACTTTGCAATATACTCATGTAAGCTGTCCGAACTGGCAAAATACTGAATATTTTCCTTTTGTAAGCCAACATATTCCGATAACAATTCTAATAGCTCCTCGTTATATGTAGACGGATACAGATTATAAAACGAACCATCGTCAATCAGCTTTTTCAACCGTTCCCCTACCTTAGGTGAAGGTGGGATCGTTGCTTCATTCCAATCAAGTTTTAATATTCTCGCACGTTCCTCCGCATCAGCCATCCATATCCTATGCGAAGCTAACTTATATGGTATAAAATTCCGAAGATATTTATTAATGTATTTCATTGTTTTGTCTCCTTTTCAGGTGTCCATTTAAGTTATTGCTTCACTTGCGCTACAGACTGAAATACTGCCATGAGCGCTTCATAATGTTTTTCAGCCATAAATTTCTCCTCGAACCGACAATAGCTGTTATTTCCCATTTCCCGTACCCGGTCAGCGCTGTCCAACAAACGGATTTTTTCTGCAAGCTCTTCTGCGCTGCCCGGCTCAAATAAATATCCGTTATGCCCATCAACAATTAACTCCGGCAAACTTCCAATATTGCTCGCAAGAACCGGCTTTGCATACTTAAAGGATTCAAGAGCCGTATTGGGCAGATTGTCATACCAGATAGATGGTATTATTGTAAACCGGGCGTTCCGGATGATCTGCTCCAGCTCCCCGCCACTTTTAAAACCTACAAATTCTATATTTTTCAAATGATGTTCTTTTACATATTCTTTCAGGCGCAGCGCCTCGTCTGTTGTATCGTCTCCCATTATCTTTACTCTATGATCCGGCAGTTCCTCATAGGCCCTTACTACAACATCCACACCCTTTTCTTCTGTTATGCGCCCAAAATACAGCCCATACCCATCATCGTTTCCCGCTTCGCAATCAGCCGCCCGCTCTGTCGTAAATGTCGGTATGCAATGAAGCTTCTCTTTGGGAAAGCCATTATCTGCAAGCTTATTTTCCAAAAAATGCGATGGCGTTATAAAGGCATCCACATCATCATAAATCTTTATCATTCGATGCAGCTTCATAGATAAAACCCGTATCATTGACGCAAACAGCGATCCCTTTACACATCGGTTCCTTATGCAGCTCGCATAACCATTTACAAGGCAATCCTCGCATATCTTCTTATTGCGCAGAAAATCAAATCTCGGACAGAGCAAAAAATAATCGGACAGCCTCAGCACTACTGGCACGCCAAGTTCTTTTGCCCCTCTTATAACACTGGGCGATAATTTGTTCACGTAATGAAGGATATAGACCAAATCCGGCTTTATATCCCGTATTTCTCGCTGTATTGCCCTCTTTACCTCCAGCGAATAACAGCTCCGTGTTATCATCTTCCATATGGACTTAGGTGTTTTCTTTACCTCATCAAAATAAGTAGCGTTCCTTCCGCCTATCGGCTCCACAAAATACTTTGAATATTCTGTCTCAACATTCCGGTTTGAATGAACAGAAAACGGGATCACCTCATGTCCCTTTTCCTCCAGAACCCTTTTAATGTTAAACATATATTTTTCCGGTCCCCCGGAAATAAAATACCGGTAATTTACAAGCAGTATCTTCATTTTCGGCTCCTCTCACACAGCAGACTGTTCATTTTCTTTACTTTTCAGTCTCTCCGGAAAATGTCCCTGGTACAGACCTTATGGATGACATCATCCAGACAGCTGTCATAACGGTTCGCAATGATAGCCTGGCTTCTTCTCTTAAATTCAGTCAGATCATTCACTACCCTGCTTCCAAAAAAAGTCTCTCCGTCCTTGATCGAAGGCTCATAAATGATCACGATCGCTCCTTTTGCTTTAATGCGTTTCATGACGCCCTGAACAGAGCTCTGACGGAAATTGTCACTATTGCTTTTCATTGTCAGCCTGTAGACTCCAATCACTACCTCCTTTTCCCGGCCTGCGCTCCATTCGTCATTAGCCCCGTAAGCGCCGGCAATCTCGAGAACGCGCTCAGCAATAAAATCCTTCCTTGTCCTGTTGCTCTCAACAATCGCTTCGATCAGATTTTCAGGGACATCCTGATAATTAGCCAACAGCTGCTTTGTATCTTTTGGAAGGCAATAGCCTCCGTACCCAAAAGAAGGATTATTATAATGGTCGCCAATCCTTGGATCCAGGCATACCCCCTCAATAACTTCTTTTGTGGACAATCCCTTCACATCACAATACGTATCCAGTTCATTGAAGTAAGACACCCGCAGGGCCAGATATGTATTGGCAAACAATTTGACAGCTTCGGCTTCGGTAGACCCCATAAAGAGCGTATCAATATTATCCTTGACAGCCCCCTCCTGAAGAAGTTCTGCAAACACACGGGCGGCTTCCGCCAACTTGTCATTTTCCATGTCTGTACCTATAATGATACGGCTCGGGTACAGGTTGTCATACAACGCTTTCGACTCCCTTAAAAATTCCGGGCTGAACATAATATTTTCGCAGTGAAACTGTTCACGGATATGTTCCGTATATCCGACCGGTACCGTAGACTTGATCACCATGACAGCTTTCGGATTGCATCCCAAGACCGTCCTGATCACCGCTTCAACTGACGATGTATCAAAAAAATTCTTTTTGCTGTCATAGTTGGTAGGCGCGGCAATTACCACAAAATCCGCATCCCGGTATGCTGCCTCTGCATCCTGTGTGGCCGTAAGATGCAGTTCCTTTTCTGAAAAATATTTTTCAACATATTCATCCTCTATAGGAGATTTCCTCTGATTGATCTGATCAATTTTCTCCGGGACGATATCTACCGCCCTTACTTCATGGCGCTGGCTGAGCAGAGTAGCAATAGAAAGCCCTACATAGCCCATGCCGGCAACGGCAATCTTTATATCCTCTATGTTTCTCATATCTGTCTTCCTGCCTCCGCATCCATTCACTCTAAATCCTGTAATAATCCTTGTACCATTCCGCAAACTTTCGCAGCCCTTCCCGCAGACTGGTACAGGGCTTAAACCCAAAATCCCTCTCCAGTTCGCTTACGTCCGCATAAGTTACCGGAACATCCCCCGGCTGCATAGGCACAAACTCCTTGTGTTCCTCAAAATCATAATCCTGTCCCAGCACACCGGCCCGGACCAGTTCCTGTTGAAGAATGTCAATAAAAGATAGAAGGCTCTCCGGCTGGCTGTTGCCAATGTTATAAACCTTATGAGGCGGCTGCGGCAGACCATCATCGCCCTGTCTTCTGTCCGGCGCCTTACTCATAACCCGCATAACGCCTTCCACAATGTCATCCACGTATGTAAAATCGCGTTTGCAATTACCATAATTAAAAATCTGGATCGTCTTTCCCGCCCGCAGTTTATCTGTAAAACCAAAATACGCCATGTCGGGACGCCCCATTGGCCCATATACGGTAAAAAAACGCAGCCCCGTGGACGGAATGTCATATAACTTGGAGTATGCATGCGCCAGAAGCTCATTACTCTTTTTCGTTGCCGCATACAGGCTTACCGGGTTGTCCACCCTGTCATCTGTGCTATATGGCACCTTCTTATTGGAGCCATAAACACTGGATGAACTTGCATACACCAAATGCTCAACGCCCTCTTTTCCGCCATCGTATGAATGTCTGCAGGCCTCCAAGATGTTATAAAATCCGATCAGATTGCTTTCTATGTAAGCATCCGGATGGATAATGGAATGCCGGACTCCTGCCTGTGCCGCCAGATTGACCACAATCTGCGGCCTGTATCCTTCAAAGACATCTGCAACCAATTCTTTATCCGCAATATTTCCTTTTATGAAAACAAAGGACGGATCATCTGCCAGCCCTTTGATCCTGGCTTTTTTTAAATTCACATCATAATAATCATTCATGTTGTCAATGCCGATAACTACTGTATTTTCTATCCTGGCAAGAATCTGTTTGACAAGATTTGCCCCTATGAACCCGGCAGCGCCCGTAACTAATATATTTTTCCCGGATAATTCCACACAACTCAACTTTCAAACTGCTCCTTTCGGATCTCATTCTCTCATCTGCCCGGCAATATCCTCATCCACAATCTCTTCCCCTGTTCTTATCCTCAGCTGCTCTTTCGATGCCTCGGACAGTCCGTTGTTGATCTCCGCATTCAGATCACAGGTACTGCAGCGGTCAAGTTCCTCCTTTGTCACTTTCCCATCCCGGTAATCCCTGACGATACGATTCTCATACATGGAATATTTTTTCTTAGTCCAGAACTTGATCTTGTGCCTTATCACCCACCATGCCGGTTTCCAAATGTACTTGTGCATCGCCGGGCTGACCGATCCAATCATCCAGCACTGCCTGTCGCAGCAGCGGACCTTTTTCCTTACCTGTTCCGCCTCCGGGCTGTTCCACAGCTCCTCCCATGTCTGCGTGTTCAGATTTCCCATCACTTCCTTATCCTTCGTCCCGTTGCAGGGCATCACATCGCCATAAGGATCGATAAAGAACGTATCAAAGCTCATGTCGCATGGAAGCAGACGCGGCTGTCCGTATATGTAGTTGATCAGCCCGTGGTTAAAATAGGCTCTGAACCATTTCTTTGGACTATTGCTTTCCAAGAGTTTATTGACAAGATTTTCAAAATTCTGCGCCACCATCGGACGGTCGTGGATAATATTTTTCGCCTCCACAAAATAAAAACTGTTGTGCAGGCTCGCCGTAGCAAACTCCATATTCATTTCATCTGAAATCTGATATAAGGGCACGAGATCCGGCGCATTTTTATCCTGCACCGTCATGCCAAATCCAACGTCCTTCATGCCCATATCCACTAAGGTCTTTAACGTCTGATAGCCCCGCTGATATCCATTTTCAAGCCCTCTTATCTCATTGTTCGTCTGCTCCAGCCCCTCGATGGATATCCGTATGCCAACCTGCGGAAATTCCCTGCACAGTTCCACGATACGATCTGTAAAAAATCCGTTCGTAGATATCACAATACGGTCTGACTTCTTATACAGTTCCCGCACAATATCCTTTAAATCTGTGCGGATAAAGGGCTCCCCGCCCGTGATGTTGGTAAAATACATCTTAGGCAGTTTTTTTATCGTCTCAACACTGATCTCTTCCTCTGGTTTTGAGGGAGCTTTATAGCGGTTACACATGGAACACCTGGCATTGCAGCGGTAGGTCACAATGACCGTCCCATTTAATTTTTTCCCATGAGCATTTTCTGACATTAATTTTCTCCTTCATTTCTTTTATCACTCTAGGCCAATCCGAAATTTCCATTTGCAAGGACATTATCCTTCCCTAACCATTGTCTTTTTTCTTCCTCAACACTTTGATCGGATAAACCAAAAAATCTAATTTTATTCTTTCAAGTACGATCATTGCAATAACAGGTCCCATAAAACTTACCGCAATTCCCAATACGATCTGTATTAACGGATGATCAATCCCCAGTTTTAACAGGATCACCCTGCATGGAGCCGCAAAAAGCGTGTGCATCAAAAATATTGGCATTGTATATTTTGCAAAGTGATCCAGATATCTGATCGTTTTATATTTCTCAATAATCATACATACCGCAGCGCACGCCATAACTCCCATCAAAAATGAAAGAATTGCATCTTCAAACCTCCATACAAACAAACTGATGATCACAAAGGCAGTTCCCAATATCGCTCCGACAGGTCTTGAAAACATTTTTGGCAAATTTCCAAAAGCTATTATCATCCCAAACACAAACCAGATTTCGTCTGCAAGGATATATGATACTGCAGGCAGGGTGCCCGCGCACCCCCCCCCGAAAAATACTGCAAAGCCTTTAAATACTAGGGCTGCGGCCAATCCTGCCGCCGCAATTGCTTTACTCTGAAATGTGGGTGTTATCAAAAAGATGAAAAACAATCCATATAAATACCAGTAGGGCGATGTCGGATGTATCAACAAAGTGTCCGTTAAACCTCCAACCTCGCCATTGACTGATCCTGAAAAAGCATTTTTTAAAAACCACGTAACAAATGAAAAGACAAAATACGGAACGCCAAGATTGATCAGTTTTTTAAGGACATTCCTTCCCCAGCTTTTCAGATTATTTACTCTGCTGAATTTCTGATAGAGATAGCCGGAACAGATAAAGAATAATGGGACATGAAAATAATAGATTGTCTGCTCAAACCATCCGTATAGATTATTTTCAGCTAATATTCCCGCCTTTGTCATGCTCTGAAAAAAGTGCCCAAGAACCACCAGAATACAGGCTATTACTTTTACATTATCAATCCAGGTTTCTCTTTCAGTTATTTCCATTAAATTTATCGTTCCTTCCTGCAAGATCTTTCTGTATAAGCAATCATTTCCTGTATACCTCTACTGTCTTTCCAACCACGTCATCCCAGTTGTATCTTTTGCAAATAAAATCCGCTGCCATAGTTCTATAGCTTTGAACCTCTGTCTCATTGTTACATAACATAAGCAGCTTCTTTTTTAAATCTTCCACATTGCCCTTTTCAAAGCTGACCGCCCTGCTCTGCATCTGTCACAACCTCCACATTCTCAGCAATATCACTGATCAAACAGCAATTCCCATAACTCATCGCTTCCAATAAGCTGATCGGCATTCCCTCTACATCACTGGGAAGCACATATACATAAGCATTACTATATAATTCCTCGAGCAATTCTCCCTGAATAAATCCCGTCATCAAAACGCGGGAATCCTGCATTGCCTTTTCCCTGATCTGTTCTACGTAATCGTCTGTATGGCTGCTTCCGCCTGCGATCACCAATTTCTTATCCGTTGGAATCTCCCTATATGCATCCAGCAGATAATGAAGCCCTTTCTCCGGTACGAGCCTTGCCAGGAAAAGAATATAGCTGTCCTTCGTTAATCCCCATTTTTCTCTGATATGGATATCCGATTTCTTTTCAGGCTTAATTACTCCATTAGGGATCAAGATCGTCTCCCGTCCATATGTATCCTTAAAGTACTTCTGCATATTTGCTGACAATACAATAACCTCATCCGCATATTTTGCAGCTACTTTCTCCCCAAACAACAAAAACTTTTCAGCAAACCCACCCCATTTTGAACGCTGCCAATCCAAACCATGGATTGTTGCAACGGTCCGGATCCCAAGCAAATGAGGTATCCACAGCATGGAACATGGCCCCTCTGCATGATAGTGGATCACATCATAATGTCCGAACAAGGCGCGGATGGTTGCCAAAAAGGAATACACAACTGCATTTAGTTTTTTGTTTTCAAAAGTAGGGATCGTTATGATCCTTACTCCTTTGTATTGATTCCGTTTATTTTTATTATCCTGTTCATTCCCCGACACATGATGCCCGGAACGATTATATACATCTACTCTGTGACCAGCCTGCACCATACGGACCGCTAATTGTTCGACTACGATCTCTATCCCGCCTTCTCTGGAGGGTATTCGCTTATGGCCGATCATTGCAATCTTCAATGGCTTTTCCACTGAGACCCAATCCTCTCCAAAATCCATTAAATCCATTATCTTCCATTTTTCGCAAAATACTTTATTTTGCGAAAAACCTAATTGAGATTATACGGCTTATATACTGCTTTGTCAATAGCTCTTCCCTGATTCTGGTATCTTATGCTGCTAAAAAAATCCATATCAAGTTTTCCTTTATAGGCCAATCTGATATAATAAATCATGCAAAAGCACTTCCTATGCTTATTATCTCTTGCGATATGGGTAATAACATTAGTACGGTGTTTTTGCATTTTTTATTTTACACAATTTATTGTCAAAATTATGGTCAGAGGAGGTATCTGTTATGGCAAGAAAAGGAGAGAACATTTATAAAAGAAAGGATGGCCGGTGGGAAGGGCGCTATATCAAAGAATATCGCAATGGCAAGGCAAAATATGGATATGTTTACGCTCCTGATTATGCAGAAGTAAAAGCCAGACTGAAAGAGCTATCCGCAGAGCGGGATAAAGAAAAGGAGATTACCTTTCAGCATGTATCCATTGACTGGCTCGAAAGCATCAGACCAAGGTTAAAAGAACAGAGTGTTATTATGTATGAAAATCTTCTTATTAATCATTTGTATCCGGAATTTGAGGCAAGGCCTGTAGAAAGCATAACCAGGAAGGATGTAGTTTCCTTTATTAATGTACTGTTGACAATGGGAGGGAGCAACGGCAACGGCCTGTCGCCCAGTACAGTAGAGGGCGTTCTGTCTGTTTTCCGGCGTATTTTGGAATATGCATCCGAATATAAACAATGTAATGTTATCCGCATAGAAAAAAGTCTGGTAAAACAGTCTCAAAAGCCCATGCGGATCTTTAGTTTATTGGAACAACAGAAATTGAGCAATTTTCTTACCGATAACCTGACATTGACCAATCTGGGGATCCTGCTGTGCCTATATACAGGAATCCGCATAGGAGAGGTCTGTGCATTAAAATGGGAGGATTTTTCTTTTGATGAGCAATATCTCTATATCCATAAAACCATGCAGAGAATTAAGATCAAAGGCGATCCAAACCATAAGACTACGGTTATCATATCTGATCCCAAGAGTGTATGTTCTATACGAAGGATTCCTATACCAGATAATATTTTTAAACTGATCATATCTTTTAAACGCCCGGGAAACACATATTTCCTTACAGGCTTTCCCAATATTTATATTGAGCCGAGGACACTTCAAAACCGCTTTAAATCAGTGATCAAGTCCTGCAATCTGGAGGACGCCAATTTTCATGCCCTGCGGCATACCTTTGCAACAAGATGCGTTGAACTGGGCTTTGATGTCAAAAGCTTAAGTGAGATTCTCGGCCATGCCAGTATAAATATCACCTTGAACCGCTATGTGCATCCTTCCATGGAAACGAAGCAAAAAAATATGAATATTCTTTCGGATCTAATCACCGTCAGATAATGGTCAAATCAGACGAAATATCCTTATTTTATGGGACATGACAGCTATTTTCGCAAAATAAAGTATTTTACGAAAATATATGTCGAAATCTGCGGATACGCTGATACTGTTTTGACCAGACTTTAAAGCATCAGGTTTACAATAAGGAGGCTGCTAGTGGGAATGAACACAAAAAAAGTATGCTTTGCGGCGTCATCCGGAGGTCATCTGGAAGAAATGATGCGGTTATCCCCACTGATGAAAGAAGGGGATTTTTTACTTACAGAGAAAAATACATTCTCTTCACTGGATTGGTGCGGGAATATATTTTGTACGCCTCAGATCAACCGCAGGGAAATATTATTCATTCCTAAATTTATAGGATTGTTTTTTTTTAGTTTATTTTTAATCCTCAGAGAGAAGCCGGATATCATCCTTTCCACTGGAGCCCTGGCCACCTACCCCATTAGTCTGCTTGGGAAGCTCCTTGGGAAAAAGGTGATTTATATTGAGTCTTTTGCCAGAGTAGACCACGCCAGCCTAACGGGCAAATTGCTCTACAAAATAGCAGATGTATTTATTGTACAGTGGAAGGAAATGTTAAAGATTTTCCCTGATGCAATTTATGTTGGAGGAATATTTTAATGATATTTGTGACACTTGGCACACAAAAGTTTCAGCTCGACAGATTGTTGAAACAACTGGATGACCTGTGTGAGGAGGGAAGGATCAGGGAAGAAATCTTTGCGCAGACCGGCCATTCCAGTTATCGTCCGAAGCACTACAAATATACAGATTTTTTAGATCGAGATGCCTTTGAGCGTAAGATGCGGGAGAGTTCGCTGGTGATAACACACAGCGGGGTGGGCAGTATCATTACAGCAATTAATGCCGGAAAGCCAGTGATCGTATATCCCAGGCTGCATAAATACAAAGAACATGTGGATGACCACCAGCTGGAAATTGCGCAGGCCTTTTCCAAAAAGAACTTTGTACTCTGCTGCGAAGAAACAGACGACCTGGCAACTATGATAGCCGAGGCAAAAGAACACAAATTTGATAAATATATTTCATCCACAGACAAAATTATAGCAGTTGTCAAAAATGTATTAGAGGATACAGACATGAACCATAAAAAGGAAATACGTATCATTATCGTAACGCATAAAGAATATGAAATGCCAACGGATCCTATGTATCTGCCGGTTTGCGTAGGGCCGCAGATAGCAAAATTAAAGGAAGTATACCAGCCGGATAATACCGGTGAAAATATATCGGATAAAAATTCCCTGTATTCCGAACTGACGGCATTGTACTGGGCCTGGAAAAATTTAGACAGCGATTATATCGGACTGGCCCATTACCGGAGGTATATGGCAAAAGGGAGCTGCCATTCCCTGCGTGAGATCCTGTCTGAGGAGCAGGCGCTCCAATGCCTGGCAAAAAAGGATGTGCTGGCGGTCAGGAAGCGTTGGTATCCTGAGACCATTAAAAACCATTTTATTAATGCCAGCTCCCCCGAGATGCACCCCATGATATTAAAGCAGATGGATCTGCTGGATCAGACGATCCAGGATTTATATCCAGAATATCTGCCGGACTTCCACAAGGTGATCAATGGCCATAGCGCCCATATGTTTAATATGTTTGTAATGAGCAAAGAGGACTTGGAGCTGTACTGTGAATGGCTTTTTTCTGTTCTGTTTGAGGCAGAAAAGAGGATCCGGCAGGAGAAGGCTGACAGCGAGAGAATGATGGGATGTTTTTCTGAGTTCCTGCTGGACACATGGCTAAAGCACAATCAAAAAAGCGTTTATGGATTACGCTTATATCATACGGAAATGAACCTTTGGAAACAAATAAAACGATTTCTGCGCAGACGCTTTAGCAGAAATTAAGAAAAGAGGGCCTGAAAATTGGAATATAAGGTAAGTGTGATTGTTCCTGTCTATAATGTGGAACCTTATATTGAGCGATGCCTGCAAAGCCTGATCAGCCAGACTCTGCAGGAGCTGGAGATCATTTTGGTGGACGATGCTTCTTCCGACCATTCCGAAGATATCATATTGTCATACCAACAACAATATCCGGAGAAAATTATATATTTGAAAAAGGAGCATAGCGGACTGTCAGATACAAGGAATCATGGACTGGCCCATGCAAGGGGAGAATATGTGGCTTTTCTGGACTCGGATGATTATGTGGAGACGGAAATGTATGAAACTATGTACCAGAAAGCCAGGACAGAACGGAAAAAAGTGGTGGAATGCGATTTTTATCTGGCATATCCAAAAAAGAACGTCCTGGATAGCGTACCTGCCTATACCAGCGTGAAAGACTATTTTGTGCGGGGAAGAGTCGTGGCATGGAACAAGATCTATCAGCGGACATGGCTGCTGCAATCAGGCGTCATCTTCCCTAAAGGATTACTTTATGAGGATGTGGAATTTTTCTTTTCACTGATGGCAGGCTTAGATTCTATAGAAGACTTGGGAATTGTCAGGCAGCCCTTTGTATATTATGTCCAAAGGCAGGACTCCATTTCTTACAGTGAAAGCGTACGCGTACGAGAATTATGCGATGTATATAAAAACGCCTTTTCCTACTTGAGATCCATAGGGAGGTACGATACGTACCGCAATGAGCTGGAATACAAATTTGCCAGAAATGCTCTATGGGGCTTCCCATTGAAAAAGGTGAGGCATATAAAGGATAAGAAGATACGAAGGGAGATATTGGAGATCTTCTGGAAGGAGGTAAATACCGCCTTCCCTGACTGGAAAAGCAACTGCTATATTAAGAAAAAGGGGCTTGCTAACCTATATTTAAAACTGATTTCCCGGCAAATGTATCTGACGCTTTTTATGATGATCTAAGGAAAGGTGACATATGACGTCCGTTATATATATTGTATTATATTTTGGCAAAATGAGGGAAGATTTCCCACTGTGGCTGAAAACATGTGAATACAATCCCACTATTGACTGGCTGGTCGTTACAGATGACAGGACAGACTATCATTATCCTGACAATGTGCATGTAGTGGCCACAAGCTTTGAACAGGTGGTTGACCGTTTTTCTCAGCTGGTGGATTTCCCGGTTGCATTAAAGACGCCCTATAAGCTTTGCGATTTCAAACCGGCTTATGGAGAGGCCTTTTCCGATTATCTGGAAGGATATGATTTTTGGGGACATTGCGATGTCGATCTTCTGTGGGGAGATATCCGCCATTTCCTCACAGAGGATGTTTTCAGGGACTTTGACAAAATCGGTTTCCTGGGACATTCTACACTGTACCGCAACACGCCGGAGGTCAATCAAAGATGGCGTTGTACCGGATGCAGCGAAATTGACTATAGGACAGCCTTTTCCGTTGAAGAAAACTGTTTTTTTGACGAGAGGGCTATGAATGAGATTTATGAAGCAAATGGCTGGAGGATCTATAAAAAACTAATATTTGCAGATCTGACAGAGTATCGCTATAATTTTTACCTCACCAACGTGCCGCCAGAAGAGGGGCCCAAAAACAATAAACAGATTTTCTATTGGCGGAATGGGACCCTGTTCAGAAATTACCTTTTCGATGGGCAGGTTGGCACAGATACCTTTATGTATATCCACTTTTTAAAACGGAGGATGCAGCTGGAGGTCGATACCAGGAATCGGGAATGGATGATCGTTCCCAACAAAATAACCGATCAATTGGAGGAACCCGACTACCGTGTGGTTAAAAAGTACAGCAGACCAAGATGGGGGAAATATTATACACAACTCCTGATAGAAAAAAGAAAAAAAATCAATCCGGCCAGCGTGTTTCGGTTTTTAGTCCGGAGAAGCCAGAAATACTATATATTAAAGCATGACAATGGAAATTTGAATAATTATAAAATGTAATAAGATCTGCGCGCAAAGAGCGCCTGTCTTAGGAGACCAAAATGATATTTACAATTATCGTACCTGTATATAATGGGGAAAAATACCTGCGCCGCTGTGTTTCCTCTGTATTTCATAAAAATAAGACGCACCAGGATTTTGAAATGATTGTTGTGGACGATGGGAGTACAGACAAGACACCAGATATATTGGATGAAATGGAAAAGGAGCTTGGACAGCTCCACATCATACACACGGCCAACCATGGAGTATCTCATGGAAGAAATACTGCAATAAATATGGCAAAGGGAAAATACATCCTGTTTTTAGATTCCGACGACTATCTGCTGTCGGACTGGCATGACACCGTAAGCAAGTGTATTGCCGATGACAGGGATTGGTATATTTTTGATTTTATCAAAAAATATACTAATGGGCATGAAAGAAAGCTGACGTATTCTGCGGAGGGGGACCATCTTAGATGGTGCGAGACAAAATTCCTCACATCCAATCAAATGAACCCATGCTGGTCCCGGTTATATAAGAAAAGTATTATAGACGAATATAACATCCGTTTTGACGAGACCATGTCCGTGGGAGAGGATGTGGATTTTGCCTTAAAATATTTTGAACATACCAGATCGGTAAGAATCGTGCATACTCCCATCCTATATAAGGAACAGAGAAAGGACGGGGTAATGCACAGCATATCCGGACAAAAGTATCTCGACCAGGACGCCAAACTGCTTACCTTAAGGAAACAGTACATGGACAAAGCCAACCGGATGGATTTGTATCAGCAGTGCCTGCGCCTGCATTTCAGCGCTGTTACCAACGTCCTGCTGCGCGCTAAGGATACGGAACTGGTACGGGAACTATTACGCTACGGCTATATAAAGGATTTAGCGGCGGAGCTGGATGGAAAGGGACTGTCCCTGATGAAAAAGAGCGAGCTTTTATTGATCAGGCTGGGCAAAGCATTTCCCGTCAGCAGTTACTTTAAGATGAAAGCCATCTTTTTACGCTTCAAAAAAGATTTTGTTGAATAGGAGTTTTTATTATGGATTTATTATTAACATTTCTTTTGGTCGGTACCGGCCTGCTGATATTATTGGGCAGCGTTTTTTGTTTATTTTATAATCCTCAATATACTATTTTGGGATGCATCCTGCTGATCAACATAGACTTTTGTTTCAAAAATTACATGGCGCAAAGCCTATATCAGCCCCTGTTCAAATTATTGATCCTGTTAAGCGCCGTAATTTTGCTGCTCTATTCCCGAAAGGGAATTAATAAAAGCGTAATCCTGATCTGCAGCGCTTTATTTGTTGTTAGTATCTTTTTGCAAAGGAAATACCAATTGCCAGATTTTTACCTGTCAGATATAATGACCGCCTTCTTTACTGTTCTGACCGGTTTCCTGCTGATGTATGTACCATGGGACGAAACCATCAAAGAGACGGGACTGAAGGCTATGGCATACGCTCCTTTGTTTTCGGTAATTTTTGGGATTCTGACGAAAATGGTTATTTTTAATGGAAGCGGACAGCTGGAGAGCTTATCCACCGCCCCCGCCTTAGTCGCCTATTCAGCGATCGGCTCCTTATGCGCTTATATATTAGCCGATGTATATCAGATCAAAAAATACTTATACTTATGTTATATAAATATTGTGATCTGCGGCTTATGCAATATGCGGGGAGGATTATTATTTCAATTAATTATTATTTTAGGAATAATATATCCCTATTTCCGCAAAATACGGAAAAGTACAATTCAAAAATTTATTATTACACTGCCTGTCATTATCCCCGTTTTAATTTATATTGGAAGAAAGGTATTAGAAAAGTTTTATAATCTTGGTTCTGCGGTTTCCTCTTCCATGGAGCGCATTAACACCTCAGGCAGATTATGGGCATGGCAGGAAATCCTGGATGCCACAAAAGATCACCGGCTATTAGGCTGGGGCCTGGGATGGACGAAAAAGATTGAGGGAATATGGATATATTACGGCTTTCAGGCCGTACACAACGAATATCTGCGCTGGCT
Source organism: uncultured Lachnospiraceae bacterium (assembly GCA_947589315.1). Taxonomy (GTDB): domain Bacteria; phylum Bacillota; class Clostridia; order Lachnospirales; family Lachnospiraceae; genus Jutongia. Next base: position 22,053 of record CANPZE010000014.1, read on the forward strand.
GGTAGAAGCGGGCTACATTGGATTGTTTTTGATCATACTGTGTTTTATTTTAGTATTTGTATTTGTAAGGAAGAACAATATTGGAATTCCCCAGCGATTGGTCAATGCGCTTTTTATAGGATTTGCGGTATTTAGCTTTACTGATAATACAATATATGGAACCGAAATATGGATGACATTTTCATTATTGATATCCTTGATCGGAAACAATACAGATAACCAATCCCATCCTGTGAAAACAATACAAAGGCGTGTACGGATCAAAAAATATATATAATATATGGAAAGAAACGAAAACATGAGGCTATAATAATTGATATGATAAACTATTGAAACGGGATGGAAAACAATGGAGAACAATACTATAATCTTATCTTTCATAGTACCCATATATAATGGCGCTCTATACATAAAAGAATGTGTAGAGCAAATATTAAAAAATCCAAACAGGGAATTATATGAGATTTTATTAATTAACGATGGATCCACAGACCAATCAGGCATAATCTGCAAGCAATTGGAAAAAGACTATCCCAGCACAGTCCATGCAGTGGATATAGAAAATGGCGGCGTGAGCAGGGCGAGAAATTATGGGATTAAAAATGCCCATGGTAAATATATCGCTTTTGTAGACCAAGATGATTTTGTATCTGAAAATTTTATTTTCTACACAAAATTGCAGGAAAAGGAATCTGACATCATCATTTTGAATTGGCAAGGATGGGAATCGCGGATTCTAAAAGAAAATAAACCAACGCCTGAAAAGGAAGTTGTGTTTTTACCGGATGACAAAGAAGAATTGATCGCTAATCTTTTATATCCTACCAACGGCCAATTGAAAGACGCATCATTAGTATTCCCATGGGGCAAATTATATAAAAGAGATTTTTTATTAGAAAATAATTTATACTTTAATCCCGAAGTGTTGATCTGTGAAGATGTATTCTTTAACATTAAATGCTTTTTAGCTTACAAAAAGATCACATATGTAAAAAGCACTGGATACTATTATTATAACAATAGGACAAGCGCCGGAAGCAGTTATAATGAAAATGCCTGCTCCATAGGGATCAAATCAAATGAATTAATAACAGACTTGCTTTCAGATATAAACAGTGATAAAGTTAGAAAAGCAAATTATTATTCGATTTTATACAGATACTGGTGGTGTGTAGTCGCTGATTTTTATCACGTTCAAAATAAAGACCATCTTCTGAAACGGGCCGATAGGATGAAAAAACTGAAGGAAGAAAGCTGCTACCGTAACGCATTTAACAATCTGGACAATGAAATGTTATCGGTAATGGATTTCAACCAGCGGCTGATCATGAAACAGGTATGGAAAGGACATTTTCTGCTTGCCTCCTGTCTGTGCAAACTGCGGATACTAATGCGGAAACGGCCTGGAAAGTGATGAAACCTTCTCCTGGCCATTGAGAAACTACTGAACGGAGAATTTGTATGATACAACGCAAACCTGTTAAGATGCTGTGACGCTTAGTTTTTTGTAGAATGCAAGCTTGGAAAATGGGGGGATTATGAAACTGATGAAAATCTCCGTCCGGAATCTGGTAGAATTTATCTTACGTTCCGGCGATATTACCACCTCAGAAAGCGGTCTGGCCGATCCGGACGCCATGCAGGAAGGCGCCCGGATCCATAAGAAGCTGCAGAGACAGATGGGGGCTCTCTATCAGGCAGAGGTCAGCCTTTCCCATACATTAACTGTACAGCGGGACGATGTAGAGCTCTCCCTGTGTGTAGAGGGCCGGGCCGATGGTATCTTCCCCCTCTCCCTGGATTCCGAGGCTTTTGGAGCAGCGGGATCAGCGCCAGAACCAGAATCCTCTTTCACAGCAGCAGGGGAAGGAATGGCCATTGATGAGATCAAGGGGATCTACCGCCGTCTTTCCTCCCTGACAGAACCAGTACCTGTCCACAAAGCCCAGGCCATGTGTTACGCTTATATTTATGCCCTGGAAGAGAATCTGCCCTATATAGGTATCCGCATGACCTACTGCCACATTCCTACAGAGGAAATCAAATATTTCCGGGAGATTCTCTCCTTTTCCCAGCTGGAGGCCTGGTTCCTGGGGCTGGTACAGGAATATGCCAAATGGGTAGTATGGCAGCTGAAATGGCTGGAAGCCCGGAACGCTTCCCTTCACACTCTGGAGTTTCCTTTTCCCTACCGCGAGGGACAACGGGAACTGGTAAGGAGTGTGTATCTAAGCATCCTCCGGGAAAAACGCCTCTATATCCAGGCGCCTACCGGAGTAGGCAAGACCTTGTCTGCCCTGTTTCCGGCCGCCCATGCCCTGGGAGAAGGGCTGGCAGAGAAAATTTTCTATCTAACCGCCAAGACGGTTACCCGCACAGTGGCAGAGGAAGGGCTGCATATCCTGGAACGTCACGGGCTCCTTCTGAAACGGATCACATTGACTGCCAAAGAGAAAATCTGCATCCTGGACAGACCGCAGTGCAACCCGGATACCTGCCCCCGCGCCCTGGGACATTACGACCGGATCAATGATGCCGTCTTCGATCTCCTTACAAACGAGAACCACATTTCCCGGGAGGTCCTCCTGGACTATGCGGAGAAATATCAGGTATGCCCCTTTGAAATGAGCCTGGATACCAGTATCTGGTGCGATGCCGTCATCGGCGACTATAATTATGCCTTTGACCCCACGGCCAGCCTGAAGCGTTTCTTTGCTAACGACACTAAGAATCCTTATCTCTTTTTGATCGATGAAGCCCACAATCTGGTAGACCGTGCCAGAGAAATGTTCTCTGCTTCCCTGGTCAAGGAGGAACTTCTGGCCATGAAAAAGCTTTTGCAGGGACAGCATCGGCAACTGGCCCGCGCTTTAGATAGATGCAACCGGGAAATGTTAGCCCTGAAGAGGAATTGCGATACCCTCTGCAAATATGAACCCCTGGAGATAGAGCCCCTTGTCCTGAAATTACTCCGCCTAGCGGCCGTATATGAAGAATTCTTACAGAACCGGGAGGAAGCCCCAGCGCCTCTGGACAGCGCAGCCCGGGAGAGATTACTGGACTTCTATTTCCGTCTCCGTTCCTTTTTAAATATCTATGACTTGCTGGATGAGAAATATGTAATCTATTCCTGTTACCAGGAAGACGGTTCCTTTCTCCTCCGCCTGCAGTGTATGGATCCTTCCGCCAATCTGAATGATTGCCTGAACAAGGGACGGAGCGCTGTCTTTTTCTCTGCCACCTTGCTCCCTATCTCCTATTACCGGGAACAGCTGGCCGGCCGGGAAGAGGATTATGCCATCTATGCTCCCTCCCCTTTCCCTGCTGACCACCGCCTGCTTATGATCGGCAGAGATGTGAGTACCAAATACACCAGGAGGGGCCCTGTGGAATATGCTAAAATCGCTGATTATATTTTAAGCTTTGTCTCAGCCAGGACCGGCAATTATATGATCTTTTTCCCATCTTACCAAATGCTTCTGGATATCCGGGGGCTTCTGGACGCACGGCGTAAGGAGGCGCAGGAAGAGGACGATGGTACCTATCAGAGCGCAGGAGATATCACTCTTCTGACCCAGGAAAGCTCCATGACAGAAGAAGAACGGGAAGATTTTTTATCTCATTTCCAGGAGGCGCCAAAAAATACCACCCTGGGACTGTGTGTCATGGGTGGTATCTTCGGGGAAGGGATCGATCTGAAGGACAGCCGCCTGATCGGCGCTGTCATTGTAGGGACCGGTCTCCCCATGGTATGTACGGAAAATGAACTGTTCCGGGAATATTTTGACGCCCAAAGCGGCGCCGGATTCGATTATGCCTACCTATATCCCGGAATGAACAAGGTTCTCCAGGCTGCCGGGCGGGTGATCCGCACAGTCTCTGACCGGGGAGCCATCCTCCTGCTGGATGAACGCTTCCTGCAGAACAGCTATCAGAGACTCTTTCCCCGGGAATGGTATCCGTATGAAATCGTGAACCTCTCCTCTATGCCCGAAAAGCTATCCAGCTTCTGGAACCAGGCAGAAGCCTCTCTCCAGAAGGAATAAGATCCTGTGTCAGGAACGGTAATCTCCGTTAATCTTTACATAATCATAGGTCAGATCGCAGCCCCAGGCAGTCGCCTTCCCCTCTCCCTGATGCAAATTGATATGGATATTGATCTCTTCCTCTGCCAATACCTTAGCTGCCAATTCCTCCGAGAAGGGAATGCCAGCCCCGTCCCTGCACACAGGAACAGTACCTGCCAAAGAGCTCAGCTCTACATCCATTTGATCTATGGAGAATTCTGCATCCGCATAACCGATAGCGCACAGGATCCTGCCCCAGTTGGCATCCTCTCCAAACATCGCACATTTAAACAGGGGAGAACGGATCACACTCTTAGCCACGATGATGGCGGTGTCCTGGTCAGGCGCACCCTCACAGCAGCATTCCAGCAGCTTCGTGGCTCCTTCCCCATCCGCCGCCAGCATCCTTGTCATATTCATCATGACAATATACAGAGCCTGTTTCAGACAGGAATATGCCTCTCCCTCTTCCCTGATCTCCTGGTTGCCCGCCAGCCCATTGGCCAATACGGCCACCATATCATTGGTAGAAGTATCCCCATCTATGCTGAGACAATTGTAGGTCACCTTTACTACATCCTTCAACGCCCGCTGCAGCATTTCTGTAGATACCGCTGCATCTGTGGTAATAAAATTCAAGGTAGTGGCCATATTGGGATGGATCATTCCGCTTCCTTTTGCCATTCCTCCCAGCCTGCAGATCTTGCCCTCCAGCAGAAATTCTACGGCTGCCTCCTTCGGTACAGTATCCGTTGTCATAATCGCATTGACTGCCTTGCTGTTCCCCTCCCTTGACAAGCCGGACACCAGCTCCTGCATATGATCCTGAAAGGGCTGCAGGGGCAGCGGCTCCCCGATCACACCAGTAGAAGCCACAATAACCTGCTCCCTGGGGATCCCCAGCTCCTGAGCCGCCAGCTCACAGGCCGCTATAGCAGTCTCTTTTCCGTTCCTATTGCCGGCATTGGCATTCTTAGAATTGGCCAGCACCGCCCGGGCAATCCCCCCGGACGCCTTCAGATTCTCCTGGGTCACCAGGACCGGCGCTGCTTTCGCCTTGTTTTGCGTATACACCGCCGCCGTATGGCAGGGCGTCTCACTATATACCATTCCCAGGTCATTCTTATTCTTATCAGAATGGAAGCCTGCATGCAGCCCATTCGCCACAAAGCCCTGGGCAGCGCATACGCCCCCTTCTATGTACAGATAACCCTCAAATTCTTTCTTCGTCATTCTGCCTGTCTCCTTCCGTTGCCAGCTTCTCCAAATGTCTTTCTGCCGTTTGCTTTAACGGTCTCTACTGCTTCTCATAATAGGCATTGGTGATCCATTTCCCCTGATAAATATAATATGCCAGCTTCTCCTCGCCAGCGTCTGTGGTCCTGGTAATCCAGTTCCCCTCCTTCTCATACGTTCCCTTTTCCTTCGTTACGCTATCCTTTCCTACAGGGCTTCCCTTTTCGGCATTTTCCTTATCCCCATAGGTAATAGTCTTGTAATTGTAGGTTCCGTCTTTATGGAACTGGATGACAGTCTTTCCCATGTCCCCGATATTGTATGTAAACCTTCCTTCAAAGGTCTTTCCCGCATCCTCCGGGATCTTTCCTTGATACATCTGATCCGTTGCCAGAAGATAATTCCCATCCAATAGATAATTCATTTCCTCCGTTGTTTTTCCGGAGACCGTTGTCAATTCGCCCTCCTTCATGGAATAGGTTCCCTGGTCCAACTGGCTTTCCTCGGAACCTGCAAGTAAAGTCTCTGTATAGGTCATATTATTGCTGTTAAATTTCATCTCAAATTCTGTCGTGCCCATTTCATCCCCACTGGATATCACGCATTTGTATACCGTGATCCCCTCTTCCTCGGATGTAGGCGTTGCCTGGGCTTCCTGTGTTGCCTGGGGCTTGTCTGCTTTCTTCTGCCATTTGTCCTTCACATTATCCCAGACCAGCAATCCCACTACCACTGCCAGCACAACCAGTATTCCGAATACCACCAGATCGGTACAGATATCCATCAGCCCTTTATTCCCATGCCTCTTTTTTGATCGCTTCGCCATCTTTTTACCTCCTATACAATATCAGATGGGAATCTATAATCATCTACAGACCCTCATTACTTATCATACCAGATTTTTATGAAAATGGCGACCATTATTTCCTCTTGTTGTCCCTTAGTATTTCTTGTACTGTCCGCCAGTTTATGCTATTATTAGAAACGGAAAATTACATTTTTACAGAATATCAGAAGAAAGGATTCCTTCATGAAAATAAAAAGAGTATTTGTCACCTTACTGGCCGGTATTGTATTTACGGGCAGCATACTGGCTCCGAATACCGCTGTCCAGACTGCAAAGGCGGGAAAGATCCCCAGCGGCCCTTCTCCCAAAAGTCTCAGCTCCTCCTCTGCCATTGTGATGGAACTGTCTACAGGCACTGTGCTGTATGAGAAAAATGTCCACAAACATTTGTATCCTGCCAGTATCACAAAGATTATGACGGCTTTACTGACTCTCGATAATTGTTCTTTAAGCGAGGTCATGACTGTGTCCAGAGATGCCGCCTACGGTATTGAATACGGCAGTTCCTCTATCGGCAGCATACCCGGAGAAAAATTTACGATCGAACAGGCTCTGTATGCGATTATGCTGGAGTCCTCCAATGAGACCTGCCTTGCCCTGGCTGAACATATCGCCGGCAGTACCAAAAATTTTGCAAATATGATGAATGACCGGGTTGCTTCCCTGGGATTGAAGGATACCCACTTTACCAACCCTAATGGCCTGCACGATGACCAGCATTATACCTCCGCCTATGACATGGCCTGTATCGCCCGGGAGGCTTGGAAAAATAAGACCTTCCAGAAGATCACCGGGACAAAATCCTATACCATGAGCGCTACAAATAAACGAAAAAAATCAGAGTTCGCTGTATGGCTGAATCATCATCAGATGCTGAATGGCTATGAGCGGCCCCAGTATGAATATAAATATTGTATTGGCGGCAAGACAGGCTATACCTCCATGGCCCATTCTACCCTGGTCACCTTTGCCGAGAAGGATGGGATGCAGCTGGTATCTGTTATTATGCGCGGCAATAGTCCTACCACAGGCGAACCTAATGAATATACAGATTCCACGCGCCTTTTAAATTATGGGTTTGCGAATTATACGAAATACAGTGTAAATGAGGAAAGCTCCTCGGTTAATGAAAATCTCTTTAATACCTTTGACAGTTATTTTAATGCAGACGCCTCTCCGGTCCATTTGGCCGCAGAAGCCGCTGTTGTCCTCCCGAAGGGAGTCCCTCTGAAGAAAGCGCGGCAAAAGATCACCTATGATAAGAATGTTACCCTGGCAAAAGGAGAAAATGTGATCGGCCAGGTGACATATACCTATAAGGGAAAAACTGTGGGTTCCACAGATATCCTGTACAATAATGAAGAGAGGACCTCTTATCTGGATCAGGCTTCCCGGAACATCGTCACCCGGGAGATTGCGCAGATTGAAACGAAAAATGCGCACCGTTCCTGGATCTCCCGGAAGTTTTCCCGGCTGAAAATGTGGATGTCTACAAAATTCACTAACATAAAAGATTTCTTTGTGGGCAAGGGCATCCTTCTCATTGTCCTGGGACTGATCCTTCTCCTGATCATCTTGATGATATTACGCTTCCTGGCCGCCACTAAGAACCGGCGAAGGCGGAGCTATTCTGAACGGCAGCGCAAGGCTCCCCGGGAGCATAGTAAGAATATATCCTTTGGCAAACGGAGGCTCCGGAACCGGCGGGGAACAGATTACACCGGCAACCGCAGAGGAGAACGCAGATCCCGTCCGGGCAGACAGCAGAATCAGCAGAGCAATTTTTCCATGAACTCCCGGAGATCTCCCAGAAGAAAGGGAGAGGCCTCTGCCAGGAAAAAGCCGGAACGCAACAGCTTCTCTATGAATTCCCGCAGACAAAAGAAAAATTCCCGCAGGACCCGGGAAAGCTTCGGCAAAAACTTTTTTGATTTTTAATGACCCTCTCTTATGAGCGGGCAAATAAGGCTATACTGATAGAAGGGGCATGGATTTCCGATCCATGCCCCTTCTTATATAACTGCACCGCAATCAGATCCCTTATGATACGGCTTACACAATTCTTCTTGCACAGTAAGGCTGATTGTAATTCATATTAGAAGTAATGATGCCCTGGGTACTGGTAGCAGCATGTACCACTCTTCCACCGCCGATATACATAGCCACATGGCCCACGGTACTTCCATGCTTATAGAAGATCAGGTCTCCCGGCTGTACCTGGGACAAGCTGATCCTCTTTCCGTATGTGGACTGCTCCCGGGATGTTCTGGGAATGCTGTAGCCATACTGGGCATAAATACTCTGTACAAAGCCGGAACAATCGGCTCCGTGGGTCAGGCTGGTGCCTCCCCATTTATAAGGATTGCCCACAAAATTCAAAGCATACCTGGCAATATCCGCCCCGGTGGAACCAGTTGCCTGGGCTGTCTGTCCATGGGTAACGCCGGAACTGCCGGAACCTGCAGAAGATCCCACCGATCCTGCGCTTCCCTGAGAGCTTCCGGAAGAACGTGATGTCCTGGCAGAATTCAGCGCAGCCAGACGCTGCTGCTCTGCCAGCCTGGCAGCCCGCTCTCTTGCCCTCTTCTCCCGTTCTTCACGAATGGAGACAGCATGCTTGAACCGGATATGAACCTTTACATATTTTTTAGACACAAAGCCTTTCGTATCTTCATCCACCACGATCTTGGCCCAGTTCTTCCCCTCGTGAGCTACCTCATACATTTCATCTTCCGGGATCTGCGTCAGGATTGTAGCATGCGTGCTCTTCTTCTTGCGGACATTCAATGTGACTACGCCAGAATTAACCGATACCAGCTTCTTGCCGTATTTCTCTGCTACCTTCTGGGCGTCTGCGCCAATGGCAAGATAACTCGTCTTAATATAACCGATCACCTCGCCGGACTCTATCTTCGCCCAGCCCTTTTTGGTCTTGATCACATTTGCCGCGCTGCCCTCATACAGCTTTCCCTTTATCTTGCTATGGGTGTTGGGGCTCTTTCGGATATTTACGTAATCGCCGGCAATCGAGATCGCCTTTGCCTGAAACTGCTTCCTGACCGTTGCCTTCCTTTTCTTCTTCTTTATCCTCTTTCCTATCCTGACGTCTCCCTGCTCCTGATCCTCTGCAGGGGCAGTAACCGCCGGAGCCGTAGCAGCATCGGCAGTCAGGGCATTTCTGGATGCAGTCATAGAGGATGTAATAATAGAAGACCCTGTCTTCTCTGTGTAATGATCCAGGGAAAGAGAGAAGCCTGCCAGATTTAACTCCCTGCAGATAGTGGCTGCGGTAGGCGCGACAAACGTCACTGTAAACCCTGCCACTAAAGTTGCCGTGAGGGCCAGATATGCTGTCTTTCTGTTCCAATAGTTCTTTAACATGATACATTCCTTTCCAGACAATAAATGTACTTTTATTCCTTCTTTTGACATAAATTTATTACATAATTGTTACATCTTTTTAACAATTATAGTAACATAAACATCATTTGTCAATAGTACATTCTCTGGAAAAATTATGTAAATCTTGTTATATATATTGCAATATTACTATATTAAAAAGATTCATGGACTGCATTCCATGAATCTCCTGTAGAATATTTTTAACTTCAATTGTAGAATATTTTATAACATCAGCTTATGCAGCGCCTCATCCTGGGCAAAATTACTCATTTCATACAATACCAGGATCTCTTCTGGATCATATTCCTTGAGCAGCTTCTTTACAGATCCCCGAAAATACCGCAGATCCAGCATTTGGATCTCTTCATAGTCTTTCATCAGAAAAGGCACCATCGTATTGGCATAGGAATCTTTAATGACCAAAAGCCTGCCCTGGTGATGCTGGAGATTTTTAATTGTAACGCAGCCATAATTGCCGCCAAAGAAATAGGCGTATTTGTCCTTCTGGGTCAGCTTACTTCTGTCGTATATAGATTTCCTCTTCTCCCCATCGCAGGTAACCTCTACCTGGGGCAGCCCCTCTATCGTATCCAGTTCATCCGGCGCCGCCTGCCCATCCAGGGCTTTAGAATACAAAGTTCCGTAAAAGGAATCACTGACCGCTTTGATCCCAAAGTCCTCATATTCCCACGCTTCTCTTCCCATCCGCTGGCAGTATGCCTGGTATGCTGTATATGCTCCCCGCAGGGTCCAGTGATGGTCTGTCCGGAAATAGACCTGATTCCGCTCTGCCGCCCTGGCCAATAATTCCCGGATATCCAGCAAGGTATCCTGGGGAAGGACCTCCTCTGCCTCCTGGAACATCCGATCCCCATCATACAGCGGGGCGTACGCCGGCAGCTTATCCTGAAGCACCATCCCCGGGGAGGGCGCCAGAAGAGCCGTGACTTTCGCCTTCTTCTGGGTATTGGCAATATGGCGTACAAAACGCAGATTCTGGAAATACTTAGTCTGGGAGATATCCTGATTCATGACCTTGGCAAAGTAATAACGATCCTTTCCGAAATATACCCCTCCTATGTCCCGGTAGCCCAACGCCTTTTCTACGCAAGTAGAAGATTTTGTCCAAAAATCCCTTCCTATAAATTGATCATTCATGGCAACCGTAATGTTTTCCTGAGTATCCCCGGACAGAATCTGTGAAAGCGTAGGCCTGGCAAACTGGGTGAGATAACGGTTCTCATTCTCTGAATATTCCCGGTCTCCTCCCGCTACCGTAAGAATCCCGCCTGCCGCCAGAAGGACAATTACCAGGGCCATAAATACTATATCTCTTTTATTGCTCATGTTCCCACGCCTTTCTATCAAAAACGGAAATACAAAAACGGATTATAACTGCCGCGGATCAACATTGCCATACTGATAAATAAGAGGAATAGGCTAAAGAGACTGAGGCAGATATACCGCAGTGTCTCCCCGCTTTTTCTCCCTGCAAAGAATCTTTCCGCCAGCTTCTTAGGCCAATGCAGGCTGGCAATACACAGGATGGCCAGCAGTATGCCATAGTTCAGCCAATGATAGACCGCCGTTTTATTACACAGGGCAACGCCCCTGCCAAACATGGCCTGAAGATATCTCCCCAGCTGACCTCCATCCTCACAGGCAAAGATGACCCAGCTGACCACAATGAAAAACTTGCTGTAAATATGCCGCAGCACTACAGGCCAGCGCTGCAGCCTTTCCAACAGATAAAACTTCTCTATCAGAAGAATGACAAAGAAATACAGCCCCCACAGAATAAAATTCCATCCTGCTCCATGCCACAGTCCCGTAAGGAACCACACTGTCAACAGATTAAAAATATGGCGTATCCTGCCATTCCGGTTTCCTCCCAGAGGGATGTATACATATTCCCGGAACCAGCTGCTCATACTGATATGCCAACGCCGCCAAAAGTCTGTAATGCTGTCAGCCTCATAGGGGTAACGGAAGTTTTCCGGAAAATGAAAACCAAACATCTTACCCAACCCGATGGCCATATCGGAATAACCGGAAAAATCAAAATAGATCTGGAAGGTGTAGGCAATCCCTCCCAGCCATGCGCCCGCCATGCTCATATCCGACCAATTCAGGCTGGAAATGGTGTCCCACAGTGCGCCGATCTGATTGGCCAGGATCACCTTCTTCCCCAATCCGATGAGGAAACGGTGCATTCCCTGGACACAGAGGCCGGCGTCCGCTTTCCGTCCCGACACTTCCTGCCCCACCTGGGAATAACGCACAATAGGGCCTGCGATCAGCTGGGGAAACATGCAGACATACATACCAAAGGAAATAATATTTTTCTGCGCCCTGACTCGCCTCCAATACACATCAATAGTATAGGAGAGGGTCTGGAAGGTATAAAAGGAAATGCCAATGGGCAGCGCCAGCCCCAGCAGCTTAAGAGAAGAGCCCGTTATCGCATTAATATTTTCCAGAAGAAAATCCGTGTATTTGAAAAAACACAGAATCCCAATATTCCCTGCCACGGAAAGCGCCAGAACCAGCTTGCGCCATTCCTTTCTGGCAGGAGTATCCAGATACTCCAGCAACCTTCCATTACAGTAATCGAATACTGTAGAAAATAGCATTATAATAATATACCGCGGCTCGCCCCATGCATAAAAAACAAGGCTCGCCGCAAACAAAAAGAAATTGCGGAACCTTCCCGGGCACAGGTAATAAATTACCAGAACCAGCGGAAGATATCCGCAAAGAAATACCGTACTGCTAAATACCATTCTCTTTATCCTCTCATTGTATCTGCGCCAGCTTTCCGATCAAATAAGTGTTTCTAGTCATAGAAATATTATTGATCAGAAGAACATCCTGGATCTTTTTCTTCTTGACCAAGCTGCATATACTTCCCCTCCAGTAACGGTAATCGATCACATAAATATCCTCATAATGGTCTGCCAAGTATGGCACCATTGCATTCCCAAAAGATTCCTTTATCACAACACAGGAAGAACCATCCTTGATATTCCGGTTCCGAATATGGGAATAGGGGTTATCTCCCGCAATATACGTACAGTATTTTAAACTTGCAGAATAATTGCTGGCATCACAGATCACATTGCTGGTATGCTTATTTCCTGACATATCTGTATACTGCATTGTAATCTTGTCGTTATCCAGGGGATAATACACCTTCATCTTATCTGCCCGCAGCTTATGGCTTTTGGTGTCTGTGTAAAAGGAGCCCCGGAAATTGCCAAAGGAATCTGTCTCATAATCCTGCAGGGCATTCGCTTCGATGCCCTTGGCCTGGCAAAACTGCTGATACCCATAGTAGGCGCCTTTTGCCGTCCAGTGATGGTCTGTTCTGTAATAAATATATTCTGTCCTATGCTCCATCAGCGTGTCGTACAGTTCCACTCCCTGCACCTTCTCAGATAGCTGCTTATACAGGAATCGAAGAGACGGCTTCTGGTCTGATGAATTGATCTTTCCTATCTTATCATCTGGCAGGGTCACTCCGACACTGGTAGGCACCACCATATCATATACAGTAACCTCTTCGCCCAGTTCCCTGGCCATCTGATTAACCACAGTGGCATATGACCGGGCTGCGCTTTTTATAAAAGTATATAATTCAAAGCCGGTGTCTCCAATGAGTATGGTGCCGCCATATTCTTTCACCTTGCCTTTGATAAATATTTCTTCATAATCTTTGGCTGCCTTATGATGCTGGCTGGTATCTACGTTCTCATTGCTTTGGCTGTCTGTCGCCTCCGGCTCCGGTGAAACAGTGGTGGAGGGAGTCTTGGTCGCCTTAGCCGCTTTTGTTTCCTTAGGCGTCTGGGATACTTCCAATGCTGTCTGGCCGGGAGCGTCCTGTTCCGCCTCTGTCCCCCACTCGCTGCCGGTATCCCGGATCAGACTGGAGTCTCCCTGCATCCCACAGCCTGCGGCAGATACCATGCAGCTTATCAAAAGACCTGCTAATATACTTCTTCCCTTTTTCATCCTATTATCCTCACAAATCTGCCCATTTATTTCTCAATCTGTATCCGGTTAATAGCCTCCCTGGCATTTTCTGTGTCCGAGGTCACGCAGGCTATCACATAATTCCCCACCTGAAGGATGACAGCATCATCAATCTTCTTGGCTTCTTTGGGAAGATAATCCTCAAAGGAGGTCTGCATCTCTCCCAGATGCTTCTGTACGTTTCCCAGCTCCGCCTCTGCAGCATCTGCATCAACAGCTTCTAATATCAGAAGTTCGTCCGAACTGGTACCCTCTCCGGTGTACAGGGAGATCTTTGTCTCTTCGGAAGTAACAGCAATCATGGTTTGCGCTATCGCCGGATCCATGCGTTCCAATTGAGAATCAAAAGAGATCTTTGACAGCAGCGTCTCCGCTATATCCTGCGCCGTGACCTTTTTCTTCTCTTTCTTTCCATTCTGTGTATTTTCATTTTCTTCTGACTGGGCAGTCCCCTCTGTGCCCGGCGCCTTGGCCTGTGTCTTCTCCAGAACCATCCCCTGCAGAAATGCCCATATGGACACCGCAAACACTACTATGGCCAATATTACAACAGAATACAACTGTTTTTTCTCTTTATCTTTGCTATTCATCTTCCAATACTCCTCAGTACCCGTGCATTTATTTAATTATATCTTTCTCAATCCCTATAAGTCAATAGATTTTCGCATACTTCGACATTTTGTACAAAAATATGCCAAAAACCTACATGTCCTTATTCTATATATTCCAGAGATAGTATGCCCCCTTTTCTTTAAAATACCCGCATCCTTTTGCGCCAGGCCTGCGCTTCCTCTCTCATTCCCAGCTTTTCATAGCATACTGCCAGCCGTTCTGCCGGAATATTTTGCGAGGTACGGATGTCTAAAATGCTCTCCGTCTCAGAAGCGGCATTCCGATACCAGGTCGCAGCCTCCGCCCAGTCTCCCTGCCCTTCATAGTAAAAGCCCAGTTCACAGCAGACTTCAGCAGTAGAGCCTGTCACCGCATCCTTTAAAGCGTAGGTCATCAGTCCTCCCACATTGCCCTGCAGCCGATACAGCCGCGCCAACACGCAGACCGCTTCTTTTACCTCGTCCATGCTGCGGCCTTCCTGCTCCATCGTTGCCAGGAAGGCTTCCTCTGCCTCCCGGAAATCCTTTTCCTCTCCCGCCCGGAATAATTCCATGGCATACATATGATGCAGCTTCTGAGACAGGCGCACGCCTTCCCTGGAAAGCTGGGACAGACGTTCCAGATCTCTGCCGGCATGATTGCCTTCCGGAAGATGCTGTATCTCAATCTCACTGTCATAGACCAGGGGATCCAGGCGCAGAGTCTCATGGATCGGGTCGATCCAGGTAAATTCCCTCTGCCGCCGGTACAGCTTGGGACGGTATTCCTGCTGGAAATTCCCGGCAATCAATTGATCCGGAGGAGTGCAGTATTTCATCTGAACAATTTCAATCTCCGGGAGAAGCGCCTCCTTTAATTCCAAAAAGCGGCGGCGGTTCACCTCATCCAGGACTTCATCCGCATCCGCTGTATAAATATATTCCATTGTCGCCAGAGAGCCGGCATAATTCCTGGCAGCGGCAAAGTCGTTTACCCATTGGAAGTCATATACTTTATGGGTGTACCGGGCGGCAATCTGCCGGGTCCGGTCAGTAGAGCCGGTATCCACGATAATAATCTCATCCATCATATCTGCCAGAGAATCCAGACATCTTGCCAGCACCTTTTCTTCATTTTTCACGATCATACACAAGCTAACTGTAATCATAGGCTCTTCTGCTCCATTTCAATCCGGTAAGTCTTGCCCCGGCTTACCCAAAATGTTACGCAGGCGCCCTCCTGCTCCATAGGAACCGCCTTCCCCTTCTGGTCGTATGCCCGGTAAGCCAGCCCCCGATGGCGTATCTTACATTTTCTGTCTGTCACAGACGTCAGCCTGGCCTCCTGCAGCCTGCCCTTCTCCCAGGACATATCCAGAGTATAGCCTCCTCTTGCCCGTATGCCTTCAATATGCCCCTTCTGCCATCCGGAAGGCAGCGCGGGAAGGAAATCCAGCTCCTCATAATAGCTTTGCAGCAGCATCTCCAGCATGGCCGCCGTTCCTCCCAGATTTCCATCAATCTGGAAGATCTTGGGCGGGTGGAGATCCAACAAACTCTCTGTGGCGTAATCACCGATCAACGCCCGCAGATGCTCCCATGCCATATCTCCCTCTCCCATTCTGGCATATATACAGGCTGTCCAGGCGCGGCTCCATCCCGTATATCCTCCGCCTGCCTGGATCCGCAGTTCCAATGCTTTCCTGGCCCCCTGGTACAGCTCCGGCGTCCGGTCAGGATGGATCTGCTCTCCCGGATACAGGCCAATCAGATGAGAGACATGGCGATGCCAGGGTTCTGTCTCCTCAAATTCCTGATTCCACTCTAATAGCTGCCCCTTGCTTCCCAGCTTTAAAGGGGGCAGATGCTCCAGCAGTTCAGACCACTTTTCCACCTTATCCTCATCCACATGCAGCAGCCTGGCGGCGCGGATAGCATGTTCCAGCAGTTCTCCGGCCAGCTCCACATCCACTGCTGAAGAGGTGCAGATGGTTACCGGCATCTCGCCGCCGCCCTCAAAATGATTCTCTGGAGACTGGGAAGGCATGATCTGGTAGATCCCCTGTTCATCCTTTACCAGGAAGTCCTCATAGAAAGCAGCCACCTCTTTCAGATAGGGATAGCCCCGTTTCTCCAGATATTCCATATCCTGGCTGTACTCATAATGCCACCATACATGCTGGGCAAACCAGGCGGCTACACTGCACCATACGGACCAGCCATAGGTCTCTGGCGTTGCGCAGCCCCAGTTATCCGAAGACAGAGGGATCCAGACCCCGCGGCAGCCAAAAAGCCGCTGCGCCGCTTGCTGTCCATACCCTCTCATTTTATCCAAATAAGTAAAGAAGGCTTCCATATATTCCTGCAGATGTCCACTCTCTGCCGGCCAGTAATTCATCTGGATATTAATGTCATTGTGATAGTCGCAATCCCAGGCAGGATAGATATCCTCATTCCATTTGCCCTGAAGATTGGCAGGCAATTCTCCATTGGCGGAGGAGGCGCACAGAAGATACCGGCCATAATTAAAATACAGCAACGGCATTGTAGGATCCTCTGCACCATCCCGATAGGCGCGTATCCTGGCGTCCGTTGTCAGTTTCTCATTTTCATTCTCCTTCTCTGAAGTCACAGTAAAATGTAATCTTCCGTAATGCTCCTGATACTCTTTCACATTTTCCTCATACAGCCGGGTAAAGTCCTGGGAGGGCAGAGGATACGAGGCGCACTCTTCCAGGGCAGAGATCCCCTCCTTCACATCTGTTCCCATGTTCAGGAATATAGTGATCCCAGTCGCATCTTTGACCTGAAGGCGCTGCTCCGGCGTGGCGGCAACGCTCCCTCCTTCGATCCGGAAATCTGCCCTGGCGGCGAAATGCAGTCCCCCTCCGGTAAATTCTCCTTCCATAATAAGAGAACGCTCCTGGGCAGAGGCTGTATGCCGGAGTTCTACCCTCTCCTCCTCCTGGCGTCCCATCCAAAAGCTTCCGCTGAAAGGCTTTCCCTCTGCCTCCAGGCGGATGATCAGATAATCTCTCACTAACTGGGCCAGATATGTGCGGGTAAAGCGTTTGCCGTCCGCCTGATAAGACACGCGCACTACATCCTCTTCCAGATCCAATTCCCTGAAATAGTCCTGCGCCTCCCCATGTTCCAGTTCAAAATAAAAATCCCCCAATGGTTTATACGCATCCTCCTGGGTCGGGCGGCCGCTGATCCCTCCATTTCCTCCCCATGCCTCATTGGCCAGTACAGAAGCCTCATCGTATTTCTCCTGCTTCAGAAGCTCCCGCACCTTGGGCAGATACTGGGAACGCACCTCATTCTCTCTGTGGCGGTGCCATCCGCTGGAAAGCCATTCATGGTTCAATGCGATCCTTTCCTGCCCGGGATATCCCAGCGCCATTGCCGCCAGACGCCCGGTCCCAATGGGAAGCCCTTCCTTCCATTCGCCGGCAGGTTTCCGATACCACAATCTGCTATTATTATCTCTCATACCTTCTCCTTATTTCTCCTTTAGCTTTGCGACCTGTTTTGCCAGGTACAGCAACACGTCCTTCCGGGTTACAATTCCAATAAACACTCTGTTATCATCTACCACAGGTACAAAATTCTGGTTTGTCACTTTCTGCAGCATGCTTTCCATATCTGCCTGTACAAATACCGGCTGATTGTCCCTATGGCGGGTCACGGATACGATTTTAATCTTTTCCAGTTCCTCCTTATCCGGAAAATCTCTTTCTTCCATCGCCCAGAGAAGATCTCCCTCCGTAACTGTCCCAATATACTGTCCAGACCTGCTAAGCAGCGGAATGGCCGTATAGCCATGATGCTCCATTTTCTCCATTACCTGCCTCAGGTTATCTGTCTCAAGGATATAAGAAACATTCTCCTTAGGCGTCAAAAAAAATAAAATATTCATAATTCTCCTCCATCCTCAGGCATTGCCTGTAAGGCTCATCTGTCCACAAACAGTATATTTCCACACGGCAAATGCCTCCCGCACATACATGTTCGGTACGGTATACCATTTTGTGGGCGCCCCCAATCCATATACCCGGGATAAGCCCTGCTTTTTTGCAATATGGGTTCCCCGGAATACATGAAAATCATTAGTGACCAAAACCACTGTGGCATTCTGGGATTCCATTTTTTCCCGGCTATATTTAATATTCTCATAAGTATTGACGGACTGATCCTCCAGGATCATCCGCTCCCGGGCAATTCCTTTGTCTTCCAGATAGGCCGCCATCGCCTCTGCCTCAGCGATATCCTCTCCTGTTCCCTGTCCCCCGGACAGGATCGCCTTGGTCTCAGGGTTCTCCTCCAAATACTGGTACGCTGTGTCCAGGCGGCGGGCCAGATTGGCAGTCACCTTACTTCCCCTGATCCTGGCTCCTAACACGATCATGTATTCGGCATCCTGAACAGGCTTGGAACGTCCATAGCCAACGATCACACCCTCCGTCACCAGAAAACACAGAATCCCCAGGCCTGCCAGCACACCCAGCGTGCGCCTTACGCCAACTGGGATCACATAGCGGCGTAGATGCAGCCAGATCAGCCCCGCCCCCGCCAGGATGCAAAGGATTCCCAATGCCAGCCAGAACCAGGTAAATGTATTCGTCAGATCCACCAGTATGGCATACGCTCCAAAATACACAATACTACAGATACCTGCCGTCAGCAATATTCCCGCAACAACCGTCATCCTATTTTATTTCTCCTTTTCCAGAAAATACTCTACCAGGGCATAGGCCCTGCCTGCCTCATCATTCAACGCCACCAGTATCCCCTGAGGGACAGGGTATACGACAGGAACCACTTCATCGCCCAGCCTGGCCTGTCTCTTATATTCTACCCGAAGCTCTCTCACCACTTCTCCACGGGGAAGGAAGGGCTCCGCCATACGCACATACTGGCCATTATTTACATGATGGTTCGTATCCAGATGGTATTCCTCTACCGTAAAATGCTTTTGTTCTCTGCCGCCTTCCGGAATACGGATCTTCCGCGGGGCCTGGGATGCAAGAATAGGCTCTGCCGTCCCATATACGGCAGCCTCCTCCGGCTTCACGATGACAGGCCTTCCTTTCTCCGTGTCCATTAAGACCCATATGGAATTGGCTCTTGCCACAAATTCCCCTGCAGCATCGGTAACCATAAAGTTACGGTAGCCAAACATTTTCTCACAGCCACATCCCTGCGTCCCTATTGTGATCTTCTCCCCCATTCCGGGATATCTGTCGATCACGATCTGCCAAAAGTTCAGGATCCAGGTTCTCTTTCTCTGATCCAGAGTTTCCATGCCCACACCCAGCTCTTCTGACTCAAAGCTTGCGCAGTCCTGCATATAATTGATCAGACTATCCAGGCTCAGGCGGCGGTTCTGTGCCAATTCGCTGTAACGTACCCTGCTTTCAAAGGAATACATTATTCTTTCCTCCTTACTTACTGCGTCATTCTCCCCACATCCTCTACAGTGGTATCCTCTCCCACATCTTCTACATCGTCTAATCCACCGCCTACAGGCTGCGTCGGCTTTGCATCAGAAGGCGCGGCAGGCTCCGGAGGCTCTGTCGGCTTAGTAGTCCGGTCCGGTTCTGCCGTATTCTCCGGCTCATCATCCGCAGCATCCGGATCAATGGTCTCCATAGGAGTAGGCGTAACCCCTGCTTCTTCCTCTGTCTGAGACAGGTCATCGCTATCAGAGAAGGTGGTGCCGGAACCATCTTCTGGCTGGTCAAAATCCTTATAAGCCTTCCCTGCATGCAGCTCTTCCATAAATTGTCTCCAGATATACAGAGGATAGGTATTACCGTAGAGATTACTCAATGTTCTGGGGGTGTCATACCCGACCCACACTGCAGTAGAATAGTAAGGCGTATACCCACAGAACCAGCCGTCCTTCTTATCACTGGTAGTCCCTGTCTTACCTGCGCAAGGCATATTGGAAAGCCCTTTCCCAGCGGCTGTTCCCCGGATCAGGACTCCCTGCAGGATATTAGTCATTGTACGCGCCGCCGTCTCTTCATAAATCTGCTTCTCTTTTATCTTTTTGTTATTATTAACCAGAACCTTCCCCTCGGAATCCAGAATCTTCACAATACAAGTAGGCTCCCGGAACTTTCCGTCATTGGCCAGGGTGGCATAGGCAGATGCCATTTCCACAGTGCTGACGCCATTGGTAAGACCGCCCAGGGCTGCCGCCGGAACATTGTCCTGGCTGACAATCTTACTAAAATTCATTTTCCGCACATAGGACAGCCCCACCGAAGGGGTCAGTTCCTCAAATATTCGCCATGCTACTACATTCTTAGACTTTTCCACTGCCGTCCGCAAAGGAATCTTTCCGGAATAGGAGCCATCGGAGTTCCTGGGGCCTCCCTCAAAGTAAGTATCGTCTACGATCGTATCCGGCGTATAGCCATTCTCCAGCGCCGGCGTATATACTGCCAGAGGTTTAAAGGAACTTCCCGGCTGGCGGAAACTCTGATATGCCCGGTTCAGCGTATATCCGGTGAATTTTTTCTGATGGCGGCCGCCTACGATGGCTACCACCCTTCCATTGGTATTATTAATACAGGTTGCCGCTCCCTGGAGCTCATACATTCCGTCCTTATTCTTCTCTGTAAAGGCAGCCAGTTGTTGGTTCACTGCCTTCTGCAGCTTCTTCTGCAGGCGGCGGTTCAGGGAAGTCCGTATCTCATATCCCTCCGTATACAGCGACTTATTACACTCATCATACATTTCCGAGTATTGCTCTTCGTATGCCTTTTCCTCTGCATCACTGTTAAAGCTATGGCGGAATTCAAAGCCCTGCTGCTCCATCAGCGCCTTTGTGGCGCAGCTCATTACATAAGTAGTCATATAATCCTGATTCTTGATGGCCTCCGCCGGATTCAGCACAATGTCCTGGTAATAAGCATCGCTGTATTCTGCCGCTGTAATATAGTTGTGTTCCAGCATCTGATCCAGAATACGGCCTTTCCGCTCTATAGTGTTGTCAAAATGCTCAAAGGGATCATAGAGGGTCGGACGGTTGGGGATCGAACAGAGAAATGCGATCTCCCCCAGGGTCAGATCCGATGCAGATTTGCTAAAATAGCCTCTGCTGGCCGCCTCAATCCCATAATATCCGCTGGAGAAATAAATGTTATTAATGTAAAATTCCAGGATTTCATCTTTATCATATTTCTTCTCCATTTCCATTGCGATGAAAATCTCCCGGATCTTCCGGGAATATGATTTGTCCGTATAGTCCAGATAAATCCCTCGTGCCAGCTGCTGTGTGATCGTACTGGCTCCCCGGCTGGCCTCTTCCCCCCGCATTTTGCTTTTTATCAAAGACAGGCCCGCGCTAAGGATTGCCTTAAGATCATAACCGGAATGCTTATAGAAATCTCTGTCCTCGGTTACTACAAAGGCATCCTTTACAGCCTGGGGAATCTCGTCATACGTAAGGTAATAGGATTCCTTGTCACCCTTTAATTGGGCGATCGCCCGGCCTTTGCTGTCGTATACCAGGCTGGCTTCCGACACCTTGAAGGTGTCCTCGCTGGATTTCTTCACCAAATCCTTTGCCTCAGACTGCCATTTTAAAAGTGTGCTGCCATATTTCACATAAAATAAAATCATTCCTGCCAGGACGGCCAGCAGAAAAATAAGAAAGAACAGCTTGATAGCCAGACGCAGTCTGGGATGTTTCTTCTTCCTCCGCTTTCTCTGACTGCCCTTGCCGGCAGAACTGGAAGTCCTGTGGCTTTGGCTGCTCTTCTGGTTTTTCTTTCTGGGGCTTGTAGTCCGGCTGCTCTCACCGGCTGTCCCTGCGGCTGCTCTTGTACTGGCGCCGGATCCGGCATTTGTTCTTCTTATATCGCTCATATCAATCTCCATCTATTCCACGCTATAACGCCTTGCTAACTTATGGTATCATAGCATATTTTTAACAAAATTGCATCCCATACAAAGAGACTTAACAAAAACTAAAGATTTTCTTTATATATGGATTTTCCTGCCTTCCTCTGCAAGATACCTGCAATTTATGATTAAAATGGAAATTTATGACAATACTTCATAATAAATCTTTCATAATTTATTGGTAACATAACAGAAAGGAGTATATACATCTATGTCACATCCTATTTCACATGGCAGAAAGCGGGTCCTTCTGGACCGCCTTCCTAATTTGCTGTCCCCCCGCCTTCTCCTGCTGATCCTTTTATATTCTATGGCCTTTACATTGCTGATCCTGGGCTTTAAAATGATCCGCCTGGAACACCGGATCGAAGTGGCGGACCAGCAGCTGACGGATACGCAGAATATCCCCTACGCCGAGGACGTCCCTCTGTACCAGCAGGAAAGCAGGGAAGAACTCCAAAAGGGGATCGCAGACAACATCATCCGCCTCCATGTGATCGCCAACAGCGATTCCCAGCGGGATCAGGCTTTGAAGCTGGAGGTGCGGGACAATATTATCTCCCAGCTCCAGACTGCCCTGAAAAATGTCTCCAATATGGCCGATGCCCGTTCCCGGATTTTGTCAGAGAGCGCCTCGATCCAGCAGACAGCCTCCCGGATCATCTCAAGAGAGGGCTACCAATATACTGTTAAGGTCTCTCTGGGACAAAGATATTTTCCGGTAAAAGTCTACGGCGACCTGACTTTTCCAGCCGGGGAGTATGAGGCATTATGTGTGGAAATCGGCGAGGCGGGCGGCCGGAATTGGTGGTGCGTACTCTTCCCCAGCCTCTGCTTCCTGGATGAGACCTGCGCCGTTGTGCCGGAAGAATCTAAGGAAAAGCTGAAGACCTCTCTGACACAGGAAGAATACGCTTCCCTGACGCAAAGCAATACAGAGGAGAACGCCCCCACACCCTCCCGGGAGCCGGAAGTAAAGCTGCATCTGGCTTTCTGGGATCTCCTGACAGGAAACCAATAAGAGCGAACGGCGGCCTGCAGCATAACTGTGGGATGGCGACCCGGCCCTTAGGTTTGTATGGACAGATGGAATGGTGTATGGTATCATTTTCTGTTGAAGAAACAGAAGGGAGAGATACAGTAATGTTAAAGGAAAATGTCGTGATCACCATCTGCGGAACTCAATATGATACCTCAGACAGCCCGGAACAGGTAAAGACCACCCAGACCGGCACATACCGCCGGATAGGGAACAAGCATGTTTTCCTATATGATGAGGTTCTGAATGAATCTTTATTTCAAAAGCCCATGGTCGCCAAGAGCATTCTGAAGATTTCCCCGGAAGAAGTACACATTACAAAAAAAGGACCTGCCCAGACCGACATGCTCTTTCAGCCTGGCTTGTCCTATTCTACCTATTATGACACCCCCCTGGGCACACTGCAGATGTGCCTGTCCACCGGTTTCCTGGACGTACAGGAGACAGAGGATTCCCTCCATGTATTTCTACAATACAGCATGGATATCAATTACAACCATACCGCTAATTGTACGATTGAAATTTCCATATCTTCCTTAGAAGGAGGAATCCGGGAAGAAGAAAGGGGCGATGCTCTTTAACAGAGCGCTCTCCCCCCCCCCGCCTGCACTTTATTTTTTCTTTTTCTTTTCCTTTTCTTTCTGGCTTTTTTCTTCCATCTGCTGCACCTTCTGCAGCTGGCTGTCCATTTTGTCCCTCATTTTCTCACTGAATTTCTTCTTTCTGTGCGCAGCTTCCGGATTCACGCGACCCCCTTTGATCTCCATAATATAGATACCGCTGATAACAGCTTTTACTTCCTTCTTTACCGGCATCTGGTCAAAAATCTTCTCCTCACAGATGAAGGACATGATCCTGGGCCCAATCTTCGCTTTTACAATAGGCACTTTCTGTCCCCGGAAACGCTTTGGCGTCTGTTCGATCATTATTGAAGGAAGACCGGAGTCCTTTAATTTCATCCTTTTTTTATCAATGACCAAAAGAGAAGCCGTCTGGGCCGCCGCCCGCAATTCCTTCTGAGATTCTTCCTGACGGGTCTGCAGCTTTTTCCCATAAATGCTCAAAGCCACAAGGGCTGCTATGAGTAAAACAGCTACTACAATACATACCACTGCCCATACTTTGATGCCCATCACCGGCATCCACACAATTTGACCATACATAAATCTATCCTCCAAATCCTCTGTTCACAACAAACTGCAAAATATCATACCATATTTTTTCTGATCTGAAAATCCCTTTTTCCGCATTACACCAGAGACGCATTCCGGTCCACTGTCTGCTGCAGGATATCCCGGACAGTCTCTCCAATATGCTTCTTCTCCTCCCGGGTCATTTGATCCATATACAGGGGCTGGCAATATTCTACAATCACATGCGCTTTATGGATCCAGGGAAGATGCTGCTCAAAGATCGCATCATTATTATTCATGGCTACCGGTACTACGGGGCAGCCCGCTTTATCTGCCATTTTAAAACTGGCATTGTGAAAGGGAAGAAGCTTTTCTTCATGGTTCCGCGTCCCCTCCGGCGCAATAAATATAGAGTGGCCTGATTTGAGTAGCTCCGCCCCCTCCAAAATGGTCTTCATTCCCTGCCGGATATCGCTCCTGTCTAAAAACAGGCAGTGCATATATTTCATCCATCGTGTGATCATTGGAATATGGTCCAATTCCTTTTTGGAGACGAATCCCATCGGCCTGGGGCCTGTGGTATAACCTACCAAAATGTCAAAAAAGCTTCGATGGTTAAACGTATACAGGGCAGCCTGTCCCTGCAGGATATTTTCCTTCCCCCTGACTGTCACCTTTACTCCGGATATGCACAGAATAACCCGAAACGCATTGGCAATCAGATGCTGGGCAAACCGGGGCTTCAGCGAAGGATTGATCTTACCAATGATCCATCCCACGATAAACATAGGTATGCTAAATATGTAGTATAATATCAAAAACACGCCAACCAACAATAGTCTCATAACCGATCTCCATTCTTTCATAATTCCCCAACGGCATATTGAGGCATTATTATTACTATATAAAAAAAAACAAAAAAAGACAAGAGAAAATAATCCCGCCAATCTCCCTGCAGCATTTTTCAGCCTTCACGCAGAAAACGGGACAGAGATTTCCGTCTTGTGAAAATCTCTGTCCCGCTTTCTGAAAACATTATTGGGAAAGATTCCCTGCATCCTCCTGCGTTACGCTTGCAGCTTCTCCATCCACAGGCGCTTCAGGCTCCTGGGGCGATGTGGGTTCTGCCGGAGGCGCCGTCTCTTCCGGCGTTATCGTTTCCTCAATCATTGCCGGCGTAACAGTCGGCTTAACCGGCTTGCTTGTCGCCTTAGGCTTTTTCGTAGCTGCCGGCTTCCTGGTCTGGGATGGTTTCGCCGTTGCGGCCGGCTTCTTTGTCTTCCCCGGCGTAGCCGAAGGCAATGCAGAGGGCGATGCAGGATTCTCTACAGGCCTTCTGGTTACTTTAGGCGTAGGCGCTGCCGTCAGCTCCGGCCCATTCGCCGTATCGGCTCCCTCCGTATCATCAATCTGGCTGACCGGCTCTTTGATCTTATCATCTTCCAATGTCTTCTGATAGTATTCCTCCAGCGTCATATCCTTCTTATAAAGATGCGCTGCCAACCGTTTCCCTACATAACGAATATGCCAGGGTTCATAGCTATATCCTGTTATCTTTGTCTTATCCTTAGG
This sequence comes from uncultured Lachnospiraceae bacterium, assembly GCA_947589315.1. Lineage (GTDB taxonomy): Bacteria > Bacillota > Clostridia > Lachnospirales > Lachnospiraceae > Jutongia. The sequence goes on from CANPZE010000014.1 coordinate 47,891, forward strand.
ATAACGGATAATAAACCCAAACTTATGGCAATTGTCTGCCAGCCACCTTCCCTCCTGAGTATCCCCAAAGCTTTCCTCCAAGGCGCAGCCCACGGAATCACTGGATACATCAATGGACAATCCGGTCTGGTGTTCACTGGTCCCCGGTCTGGCAGAAACCAGATCGGTAGTCTCCATTCCCCGGCTCCGCACATTTCCTTCATAAATTTCCTGCTGCCGGGCATAGGAACGATATGCCGACACCCCCTTGAGCACAACCCCCTGCTCCGCCGCTGCAGCAAAAAGCTTCTCTAACGCACAAGCCGTCTCCTGGCGTACATAACTCTTCTCATATGTCCCATAAAAGCTAAAACGGATATTGGGTACTGTCAGATCTCCCGGTACATAATCCTTTGATAAAGGATACTGGCGATTTACCAGCACGGCAATATTATCCGGATCAGTCTCAACCTGGATCATATTCTCCTCTTCTGAGGAACGCCTGCGGACAGCAATCCCCGCATTCTCCTCTTTTTTATTATTATCCTCGTCATAATAATATTCATAACCTACGTCCTCTGTGTCTGAGGATGCATCCGTACCCGCCCGGAAATGTCCGGACTGACTGGATAAAAGCCCCAAAAACACGGTAACTAAAATTCCAAAAACGGCAACTGCCTTTTTCATCCGTAATTACTCCTTCTCTATCCCTATCCTATGTTCCTTCCATAACGCTGCTGCATCTGGCCTGCCCATAACCGGCTTACGGCCAAAATCTATTAGAAATACTAAATATTGTTAAAAATTTGAATCCATTATACCACATATTGAAAGAAAATCTAGTGAAAGATCTATTAAATTATATAAATTTTATATTAAGACTTTTTTACTTCTCCGCTGCAATATGCTATAATAGTGGGCATCAATAAAGGAGAGTTTGCTTATGAATCCATTGATTTCCATAAAAGCGCCAGCCAAGATCAACCTGACTCTTGACGTAACCGGCCAAAGACCGGATGGCTATCACGAATTGCGTATGATCATGCAGACCATCGATCTCTGCGATGAGATCACCATAGAGAAGATCCCGGAGAAAACTATCCTATTCTCCATGGAGCCCGAACTGCCCGACCCAATCCCTCCTCAGGAGAACCTGGTCTGGAAGGCTGCCGATCTGATGAAAGAGACCTTTGCTCTTCCCGGAGGCTTCCGGATCCATCTGAGGAAACAGATCCCGGCGGCGGCCGGCCTGGCCGGAGGCAGCGCTGATTGCGCCGCTACTCTTCTGGGGATCAACACGTTATGCGACTTACAGCAAAGCCTGGAGCAGCTATGTGGCCTGGGCGTGGCTCTGGGAGCCGATGTTCCCTTTTGTATCCGTCAGGGAACCATGCTTTCTGAAGGGATCGGGGACGTCCTGACCCCTCTGCCGCCCCTTCCTCCCCTATGGGCGCTCCTGATCAAGCCGGCAGTGGCGGTAAGCACCGCTTATGTATATACCCACCTGGAGCTGGACAGGCTGCAGCAGCGGCCCGATACGGATCATGTGATCGACTGTATCCGGCGGCGGGATATGCCGGGCATGGCAGCCGGCATGGCAAATGTCCTGGAGACCGTTACCATCCCCCTGCATCCGATGCTGGCCCGGCTAAAGCAGTTTCTCTCTGATAACGGAGCGATCGCCTCTTTGATGAGCGGCAGCGGCCCTACGGTCTATGGATTATATCAGGATGAGATCCTGGCTCAGATGGCTTTACAGAAAGCCCGGGCACAATATGGAAGCTGCGAGATCTTCCTGTGCCAGGCCAGAGTTCCAAAAAAATAAGAAAATTTTAAATAACTGCTAAATATTTACAGAAAAGTACCGATATATTCTATAACAGTAAGTAACTTTATCAATATTTTGCATTTTGTTAAAGGAGTAACGAAATTTATTGTATTCTTATTAATTGGGGGATGCATCAAGAAAAAGGAGGTTCATTATGGAATTATCATCTGTAAACAATAATGTAAACGCTTATGCTGCTGCAAATACTGCCGCTGTAGCAGAGGAGATCGAGAATACTGCAGAGCAGGTTACCGATCCCTCCGAGGACAAGGCTGCTGTATATGAGAAATCCCAGGAGACAGCGAAAGACAGCGCTAACCGTATCTATGACCGGGACAGCATCGTTGCTAAGTTAAAGGCTGATCAGCAGAGCCGCATTGACAGCATGCAAAGCCTGGTACAGAAACTCCTGTCCAAGCAGGCAGACAAAGCAGCCAACTTCTTTAACCTGACCACTTCTACCAACCTGGCAGATACCTTCCGCCAGATTTCTCAAGATGTAGATCAGGAGACAATTGACGCAGCAAAGGAATCTATTTCCGAGGACGGCTACTGGGGAGTAAACCAGACCTCCGATAGACTGGTAAGCATGGCCATCGCCCTTTCCGGCGGAGACACCTCCAAAGCGGATCTTCTGATGGATGCCATCCAGAAGGGCTATGACAAGGCTACTGCTGCCTGGGGCGAAGATCTCCCTCAGCTCTGTAAAGATACCTTGGATGCTACGATGCAGAAGATGGAGGACTGGAAAGCAGGCAAGACTACTGCTGCCGACTATTCTACCTATCTGCAGTAAAAATATCTGCAGTAAAAAGGAACATGTATTTTCTTAGAAATCAAAACAGGGTCTTTCATGAAACCATTTCATGAAAGACCCCTTTTTTCTGTTCTGCTTATTTTATCTTGATATTCTTAACAGCAGGGATATATAAAGATTTGCTGGCCGTAACCGTAATCTTATCCTTTTTCTTCAGCTTATTTGCCAGTTTGATAATGATTTTTCCTTTTTTATTCTTCTTGGCAGAATAAGTAATGGTTTTTACCTTTTTCTTTCCCTTCTTGATGATCTTGCGGCTTACTGTCACTGTGACCTTCGCCTTCTTGTTCGTTACCACTTTGATCTGTTTCTTCCCTTTCTTGGCGGTAACCTTTAATTTACAGGTAACCGTTGGCATCCCGATACAGGTAGGGGGTGAATCTGTAGCTCCCACCTGGGAACCGGTGGAGGGATCCGGAACCGGTGAAGTGCCAGGATCTGGAACCGGTGAAGTGCCAGGATCCGGAACCGGCGAAACGCCAGGATCCGGTGTCATTGTTGGAGAGTCCGATGGCGGAGTAGAGGGCTGCTCCCCGGCCGGCGCCGATGGCGTTGGACTCGTTGGAAGTATCCCAGAGCTTCCTTTGATCTTCGCCATGGTAGTCTCTGTCCAGCTTAAAATATTGGGGATCGCCTGCGCGCGGTTCTGCACAAATCCAACAATGCAAGCATGGCTGGCATAGCCGCCATTAATAGAATTATTGGCATTATAGGTTTTTTCTACATTATACCGGGCAAAGAACTGATCATATAACGGCTTATACGTGTCTCTGTACTGATCACAGACAGCTATTGCCGTATCCGCCTTAAAATTATTTTCCGATAGGCCCGTAAGGGTATTGGCAAAGTCTGCCCGGAACGTATCGTTTGTCATGCAATAGGCAAACATCAGCACCACAGGATTACTGGTACTGGCGTCCAGCAGGCCATATTCCTTATAATTGTCCTCTGCCATAGTATTCGTTCCGGCATCACTCGCCCCGCTCACGCCGCCAAAATCCATATCATAGAAGCAGAACCTCCAACGTCCATCCCCATATGGATTGCCATCTTCCTTCTGCGTCACCTTCCAGACAGACCAGTTCTTTCCCGGCCAATCCCATTTGTTATTGATCCAGACATTCACAGCAAAATAATCCCGGACAGAGTCCACATCAACCAATTGGGCAAAGGCATCATAATCCTCCTGGCTGTCCAGGTTTTCATGAGTCCGGAAGAACTCCAGCAGATCCCGGAAATAATAGCTGACATCGGTCTCCCCTGCCGGCAGTTCCCCTTCATCCAGTTTATAACCGATCGCCTCGGACTCTGCATCCCCTTTATAGATCACTACATTGTCCTTATTGACCCCATGCGTTTCTTCAAAATAATTGTTATCATATTCCTCCTGAAGAATATAAATCCCCCAGTATTCTCCATTCAGATAGACTACGCAGGCCCGGGAAGCCTGATTCTCACAGTTCAGGTCCCGTATCAGGGACTGCCAGTAAGCATCGCTGAATTTAGTAGTAAATGCGCAATTGCCGCCGTTTCGCAGCGTCAGCTTTTTGTACTTGCCAATCGTCTCCCCATTATCATTCTTTGCTATGTCGCCAAAAAATTCGTATTTAAAATTCTTCTTGCCATAATCCTCTCTGGCATAAAGCCTCAGGCTTTTCTGCAGATCGGAACGGGAATAATTCCCCTGGATGCGGATTCCGCAATCCTGCCCTAATTTTAATTCTGTCGTTTCCCCATTACTTTCAAAATAGTCTACATGCGCAGGACGTTCCCAATCCTTGCCCTTCTGCTTGTAGTTGGCGTCCAGGCTTCTGGCTACATCCGTTGCATTCCAGTCGGAAATGCTGTCCCTCTTCAGATATTCCTCTAACGCCTTATCAAAAATATTTCCATGGACGTAGATCCCTCTCTCCGGATCAAAGAAGTCCTCTTTCTGAACCGCAATAGACATAATGGACAGATCCATGCCTGCCGCCTCGCAGCTTTCCTTGATCCCATGGATATGATCTGCCATCTCTCCCACAAAATATGTATGGGACTGTACCTCAGAGTAATTCCCTGCGCTGTCCTGGGATACCGCCCGCACTACTGTGATCTTATCCACCTTGCTATCCTCGGGAGGGCTTATTGTACTGACAAACTTTTTATTTGCCTTGTCCCATCTGACATTGGCGGAGTCAAACAACCCCGGATCGAACGCCGACAATACATTGGGATCCCCCGACCGGTCCCTGATCGGTATAGGCGCCGTGTATTTTTCTCTTGTACTATTGTCGTCCGCCGGATTACTGCCGTCCATCGTATAATAAATCGTATCTCCCCCGGCAGACAGTGTCAGGTCAAATTCCTGTGCGTACACACCGCTCTCTGCAGAAAAAGTCAATCCCGCAGTCTCCTCTGCTGCAGCCACCGGTACTGCTCCCGGACTTCCCCAGCCCCAAGCCGCTGCCGTAAGCGCAATAGCAGCCAGGCCTGCCCTGATGATCCCTGTCCTATGTCTCATTCCATACCTCCTTTTCCAGGGCTTTACGCCCCATCGCTGCCAGTCCCATCCTGCACTGGCCTACCTAAATATAGTTAAGCATTATTATATCGAAATAGTAAAAATGAGACAATGTTTTTATTATAAATAATCTACACGAATAATTAGATATTTCCTCTCATAAAAGTTATTTTTTTAGCCTGCCATATACCTTACGGGCATCTTGGATATGGTATTGCTCTGTCTTATGATCGCCCTCTGCTCCTGCTGTTACCAGGATGTACTCCCGATCCTGCACATTGCCCAGGCTGGCCAGGCAAAGTCCCGCCTGACCGGTGTAGCCCGTCTTGCCGCCCAGAAGAGTTCCCTGCTCCAGCAGATCCTTCCCGCCCTCCTGATACAATGTGCTGTAAAAGGTAAAGCCCTCTGGGTGGAGATTGGTGGGCGGCACGCTGTAACGCCAGCTGGTAAACACTTCCCGAAATTCTTCCCTCCCCAGGCAAGACTGCAGCAGGCAGGCTATATCCTCTACTGTAGAATAATGCTGCGGGTCATGCAGTCCCGTACAGTTGCAGAAATGAGTATGCCGGAGACCTATTTGCTGCGCCCTCTCATTCATTAATTCTACAAAGGCCTCCTCACTCCCGGAAATATAATCAGCCAGCGCAAGGCAGCATTCCCCTCCGGAGGGAAGGAGCAAGCCATACAGCAAATCCTTTACTCTTACCTCCTCCCCTTCCTCAAATCCCGCCAGAGAAGCATTCTGCTGATAAAGGCCCGGATAAATATCTGGCGGCATGGTCAGCCGGCTGTCCAATTCCGGCACACGCTCTATCGTCAATAAGGCCGTCATTAATTTTGTTAAAGAAGCCGGATAGATCCTGCCACTCCCCCTTTTCTCCGCAAGTATCTCTCCCGTTTCTGCATCCAGCAGTACCGCATAGGGACTGTTCAGCCCTTTCAGTACCTTCCCATAGGAAGACTCTGTCCCCGGCAACGTCCCTCCCTGCTCCCTCACACTCCCCTGAAAGCCAGCGAGCCGGGAGGGAAGCAGCCCTTGCTCTCCCAGGAGAAAAATCCTTACCGCCCCCAGGCAGAACATCAGTGTCCCCAGCAATAACAGAATCCTTTTTTCTTTCATCCTCTTCCACCTCTCCTTTTGCCATTATTGTAAGCCATCCTCCCTAAAATAGTTTTAATATCTCATTTCTCTTCTGATATTCTTTTCCTAAGCTACTTAAGGAAAATATTAATAAAATTATCAGAATTGATTAATCAAAATCTGTTACAATGGATGTAACGCCCATGACAGAAAGGAGAAGCATTCATTATGAGTGAAAAGATACTGGTCGTAGATGATGAAAAAGAAATCGCTGATCTGGTCAGCTTATATTTAGAAAATGAAAATTTTACTGTTTATAAATACTATACCGCACAGGAGGCGCTGGAGTGCATCCGCCGGGAGCCTTTGGATCTGGCGATCCTGGATGTAATGCTGCCGGATATCGATGGCTTCCAGATCTGCAGGAACATTCGCGAAGAGCACACATATCCTGTGATCATGCTTACCGCCAAGGGAGAAGAGCTGGACAAGATTACCGGGCTGACCCTGGGGGCCGATGACTATATCACCAAACCATTCCGGCCCTTAGAGCTGGTAGCGCGGGTGAAGGCCCAGCTGCGGCGTTACAAGCGTTACAACCCGGGAAATGACATGGAGAAAGAAGAGGATATCCTAATTCACTCCGGCCTTGTCCTGAATATCAGAACCCACGAATGTACATTAAATGAAAAAGCCCTGTCCCTGACTCCCACAGAATTTTCCATTTTGCGGATTCTCTGCCAGAATAAGGGAAATGTCGTGAGCGCGGAGGAACTGTTCCACCAGATCTGGGGAGACGAATATTTCGATAAATCCAACAACAGCATTACCGTACACATCCGCCATCTGCGGGAGAAAATGGGGGATTCCTTTGAAGAGCCAAAATATATCAAGACAGTCTGGGGGTGTGGTTATAAAATTGAAAAATAAAATTTCAAGCTCTGTAAAAATATTTGCCTCTTTTTTGACGGGGCTGGTCCTGTGCTATCTTTTGTATTATCTGTTTGATGTGGTATGGAACGGCTTTTTCCTCGATTGGTTTACCCCACGCTATACAATAGTGCGAAATATCATCGATGTCGATACCGGAGAGACAGGCATTATCTTTGACCCAATGTGGCCAGAGATCAAACGGCTGCTTTTTATCGTCCTCTGCGTCATGGTAGTATTGATCATGAGCATCGTTTTCTTAACAGCGCACATTCACGCCAGACACAGGGTAGAGCAGAGTGTCCGCCTTTCTGGAGAGATGATCCGTACATTTATGAACCGGGACGGAGAGGCAACAGAGATCTTCCCCGATGAATATTCTCCGATCTCTACCCAGATGGTTCAGATCAAATATGCCATGCAACATCACGAACAGGCGCTGCGGGAGGAAGCCAGCCGTAAAAACGACCTGATCACCTATCTGGCTCACGACCTGAAAACGCCCCTCACCTCTGTGATCGGCTACCTGAGCCTGATCAATGAAGCCCCGGACATGCCTGCCCAGCAGCGCACAAAATATATCAGCCTCACACTGGATAAGGCCAATCGTTTGGAATCCCTGGTCAATGAGTTCTTTGAGATTACGCGGTACAATCTTCAGCAGATCGTGCTGGAAAAGGAAACCTTCGACCTCCACTATATGCTGATACAGCTGGCCGATGAATTCTATCCGATCTTGAACGCCCATGGCAACCATGCCTGTATCCACTGCGGCGAAGACATTACCTTGTACGGGGATTCCCATATGCTGGCCCGCGTATTTAATAATATCCTGAAAAACGCCATCGCCTACAGCTATGCCGATACCCCTATTGATATCAGGGTAGAAACTCAGAATTCCCAGGTCTGCATTTCCTTCTCCAACCAGGGGAAGACTATTCCCCAACAAAAGCTGGACACGATTTTTGAAAAATTCTTCCGTCTGGACGATGCCCGCACCAGTAACAGCGGAGGCGCAGGATTGGGGCTGGCCATTGCCCGGGAGATTGTCACCCTCCACGGAGGAACCATCCAGGCCAGCAGCCAGGACGAGATCACTACGTTCCAGGTAACGCTCCCCCGCTAAGCTTCATATATTAGTATGTATTCATATTGCTCTAAGAACGGAGGCGTCTATGAAACCAATCCATTTTCTGATATTAGGTACAGAGAGCCGCCAGCTCTATCTGCGCAAGCTCCTGATCCAACGAGGTTATACGGTTACTGCCAGTGAGGACTGGCTGCCGGGAGACTATCAATGCATCCTCCTTCCCGTCCCCAAGACCGGCAGATATCTCTCTGCGGTCCTCCCTCAGCTATCGGAAGGACAGACTGTATTTGGCTGTAATTTTCCGGAGCAGCTGCAGCGTCAGGGAGAACTCCAGGGCGTTCGTTTTGTCGATTATATGAAGGGGGAAGGAATCGCCAGCCGGAACGCCATTGCTACAGCGGAGGGCGCCATTGCAGAAGCGCTCCTCAGCGCCAGTCAGAGCCTCCATGGCAGCCACAGTGTTGTCTTCGGCTACGGCCATTGCGGAGAAGTCCTGGCCGCCAAGCTTCACGCTTTAGAAAGCCAGGTTACTGTCCTGGACCGGAAGCCCCAGCAACGCGCCCGGGCGATGGCGCAGGGCTGCAGCGCCAAAGATCTGCTGGATCAGAATGCATTGGCAGAACTGCTGCCCCAGGCCGATTTTGTGTTTAACACCATCCCCGCCCCTGTGGTCAATGCCTCCCTGCTGCAGCAGATGAACCAGGATGTGGTCATTATTGACATCGCTTCCCGGCCGGGAGGCGTAGACTATGAATACTGCCAGCAACAGGGACTTCATGCAAAATTATGTCTGGGATTGCCAGGAAAATATGCACCAAAATCCTCCGCCGGGATATTATTAGAAGTAATAGAAAATATACTTTGAGGAGGTTTTGCATTATGGGCAAAGAAGAGCAGCGCACCCACACCATCGGCTTTGCCATCACAGGCTCTTTTTGCACCTATGATAAAATTAAGACCGTAATACAACAGCTGTCCCGGGAAGGGCACCGGGTTATTCCTATTTTCTCCGATAAAGCTCAGCAGATTGATTGCCGTTTTGGCATTGCCAAGGAATTCATCGCACAGATCCAGGAAATCACCGGCGAGAAAGGAATCTTCTCCATTCAGGAGGCTGAGCCTATTGGTCCCAAGGCTTATCTGGACATTCTGGTCATCGCTCCCTGCACCGGCAATACAATGGCAAAGCTATGCGCCGGCATTACGGATTCTCCCGTCCTGATGGCCGCAAAGGCGCATCTGCGCAACGAAAAGCCCCTGGTGATCGCTGTATCTACGAACGATGCACTGGGAGCTAATCTGAAAAATATCGGCGAGCTGATCAAGACTAAGGATATTTATTTTGTCCCCTTCGGTCAGGATGATCCCGACAGGAAACCAAAATCGATGGTAGCCCATGTAGATCTCATCCCTGCCACCATCCAGGAGGCGCTGGAGGGCAGGCAGCTGCAGCCAGTGGTACAGTCCCCCTTTCCCACCGGCGCCCAGGGAGCCTGCCATTGAATCAATGATTCCAATGAATATTCACCTGATATTTTTTTATAAAATAGTTGATCTGTAACAGATATGCTATCATCTGTGGCCCTGCCATCAACTGGCCATACCAGGGCGCCCCATAATCCTTTGGATTGTCGAGGAACCGAGTAACTGCCGGGAGATCCAGAAGCTGATGCAGCGGGCTATGGGAATCCTCTAACACCTCCCGCAGGCGTCCCGCCAGAAGTTCCTCATAATAAGGGTGATACGTCTTCGGATAAGGGCTTTTGCGGCGGAACAAAATCTCCTCCGGCAAAAGGCCCTTCGCCGACTGGCGTAGGATATTTTTCACCAGCCCGTCTTTTGCCTTCATTTCCCAGGGAATGTTAAATACATACTGCACCAGTGTTTTATCGGCAAAGGGCACCCTGGCCTCCAGACCGGAATACATGCTGGTACGGTCCATGCGGTTTAGCAGTGTCTGCATAAAGAATCGGATATTCAGATAGCTGATGCGCCGCCGGTTGGTCTCCGTCTCATTCTCTCCGGGAAGCACATTAATCTCACTGACTGCCTTACTATATGCCTGGCGGACATAACCGTCCATATCCAGGGCTTCTGTCACCTCCCGGCGCAGAAGCGCTTTTCTGGGCTCTAAGGAAGGCGTCCAGGGAAATGTGCCTGAGGAAAGCATATCCTCCCGATGGAACCAGGGATATCCGCCAAACACTTCATCTGCGCATTCTCCCGTCAGCACCACCTTGTGGGTACGGCTCACCTGGCTGCAGAAATACAGCAGCGAGGAATCGATATCTGCCATGCAGGGCAGGTCATGGGCATCTACTGATTTGGTAAGATAATCCGCCTGGGTCTGATTGCTGCATTCCAGATAATGATGCCGGGATTGGAGAAAATCTACCATCTGGTCCACGTAAGGCCGGTCCTGGGAGGGCTGAAAGGAATTGGCCTTGAAATATTTGTCATTTTCTACAAAATCAAAGGAGTAGGTGATAAGCTGCTTTCCCTGCTCTTTCAGGCTGGCCCCGCACACAGCCGACACTACACTGGAATCCACTCCCCCAGATAGAAAGGTGCATATTTCCACATCGGATACCATTTGCCTCCGAATGGCATCCTGCACCAGGAAAGAGGTTTTCTCGATGGTAGTCTCGTAAGAATCCAGATGCGGGCGGCTCTCCAGGCGAAAATACTCTGTCACATGGACGCCATACTCATTGCAGGTCATATATGTGCCGGGGCGCAGTTCCTGAAATCCCCTCAGCACACCGGATCCCGGCGTCCTGGCAGGCCCCAGGGATAACAATTCATTTAACCCGGATACGTCCAGCTCTGCTTTCACTCCCGGATAGGCCAGACAGCCCTTGATCTCTGACGCAAAGACCAATGCTCCGTCACAAAAGGTATAAAAGAGCGGCTTTACCCCGAAGGGATCCCGGAACAAGGTGATGCTATCATGCCGCTCATCGTACACGGCAAAGGCAAAGATCCCATCCACATCTTTTACAAAATCCGCCCCAAAGGTAAGAAAAGAAAGGAGAAGAACCTCCGTATCGGAGGTGGTCTCTATCTGACAGCCCAGCTCCAGAAGGCGTTCCCGCAGTTCCTGTGTATTGTATATTTCTCCATTATAGACAATGTGATAGGAGAATTCTCCCAGCTTCTTCGTCATCGGCTGGTGCCCTGCCTGCAGATCGATAATCGACAGCCGGGTATGCGCCAGCCCACAGTGGTCTGTCAACAGCTGCGCCTGTTCATCCGGCCCCCTGTGCCGCAGGCAGCTTCGCATCTCCTCTAAAACATGTTCATAATCGGCCTTTTTCGCCAGATAAGATCCCTTTCTATCATAAAAACCAGAAATTCCACACATTACTGTTTCCTTCCTCCTACTTTCATAATCCGGCATATTGATATATTAGTATGTATTGGAAAGAAAAATTATACGTTACAGCCAGGCCTTCTGTTCTTTTCATTGATCCATGCCACAGATGCATTCATTGCCCCACGGCAGGCTTCGGTCTGATCCAGAGCGTTTAACATCACAAAATCATGGATTATGCCCTGAAATATCATTGCCGTCACATTAACTCCCGCTTCCCTCAGCTTTCTGCCAAAGTCCTGCCCTTCGTCTCTCAGCACGTCTGCTTCCCCATTTAAAATCATGGTGTCGGGAATCCCTTTTAATTGCCCTGTCCCTGCGCAGAGAGGAGAAGCCGTAACCTGGCTGCGCTCACGGACCCAAGGGGCATACTGCTCCCAGAACCATATCATTCCCTGACGATACAGGTAATATCCCTCCGCAAACTGGATGTAGGAATCGGTACAGAATGAGGCGTCTGTAACCGGATAATACAGAAGCTGCTTCTGAATGCCAGGCCCATTCCGGTATTTTGCCAGCAGCGACATGGCAACAGCCATATTGCCCCCGGCGCTGTCCCCGGCCACGGTAAGGGTATCCGGATCCATCCTTATCCCTGCTTTTTGCGTAAGCAGCGGGAGCTTACACAAAATATCGTAACATTGCTCAATGGCCGCCGGATACCTTGCCTCCGGCGCACGGCTGTATTCCGGGAAAACAATGACGGCGCCGGTTCTCGCCGCCAATTCCCTCACCAGCTTTTCGTGGGTATGAAAGCTCCCAAAGACCCATCCCCCGCCGTGGATATAAAATATGATGTGGGCCGGAGAGGTAACATTGTCCGGGGAAACGATAAACACCTTCATATTTCCCCAATTTTTTGTTTTTACAATGATAGTTTGGATCGTTGCCGGATACAGGAATACCGGTTCATCCTGAAGCCGCTCCAGGACCATCCGCCCCTGACTGGGCGGCAACTGAAAAATAAGCGGAGGCTGAGCCGCAGCATTGCAGACAGCGACAGCTTCCGATTCAAGAGAAATTCTTTTTTCCATAGGAAACCTTTATTCTTGCTTTACTATATCCTTATGTAAGAACGGAATATTTTAAACCTGATTCTCTCTGATTCTTATGGTAATTTCTCTTTTGGAGAAAAAATAACAGATCCCAGGGGAATATGCTATAATAAACGCATATCTGCAAAATCCGCATCAATAACAGGCATTACAAAGGAGAAAACCAATGAATACAACGAATAACCTGCAGTCCCTGATCGAAGCCTATCTAAAATTCTGCCAGTCTCAAAAAAGGCTGGACGCCAAAACCCTGAAAGCATATGGCATTGACCTGCGGCAATTTGCTGAACAGATTCCTGTAGAGTCTGTCTCTCTGGTCACTACGGACATTCTGGAGCAATATATCTCCCACCTGCATCAAACCTACAAGCCCAAATCCGCAAAGCGCAAAATCGCTTCCCTAAAGGCCTTTTTCCATTATCTGGAATACCGGGATATCATCCAGGTAAATCCCCTGAACAAACTCCGCCTCAAATTCCGCGAGCCTGTGATCCTGCCCAAAACCATCCCTCTCCATACGCTGGAAACATTTCTCTCTACCATGTATTCCCAACGGGAACGGGCCGCTACCCCCACGCAGAAAAAAGAAATCCTCCGGGACATTGCCGTAATCGAGCTGTTATTTGCGACCGGCATAAGAATCTCCGAACTGTGTTCCCTGAAGCCGGAAAACATTAACTTATATGAGGCAACCGTCCTGATCTACGGAAAAGGTTCCAAGGAGCGCATGCTTCAATTGGGTAATGAAAGCGTCCTCCGGATCCTGCGGGAATATCAGCAGGAATATTACTACGACATAAATTCCTGCGGCTACTTCTTTGTCAACCGCCTTAATCATCGTCTGTCTGAACAATCTGTCCGCAATATGATCAATAAATATACAAATCTCGCTTCTATTGACCTCCATATTACCCCACATATGTTCCGTCATTCCTTCGCCACCTGTCTGCTGGACGCAGACGTGGATATCCGCTATATCCAGGAAATGCTGGGACATAGCTCCATTAATATCACGCAAATCTACGCCCACGTGACAACAGCCAAGCAGAAGGATATCCTCACAAAAAAGCATCCCAGGAAAAATATGAATATTTAGAATGGCGCCCATACGAACATATATAAAGTATTCTTTCCTTTGTGTTGTAAGTTCCGCCATCCTCATCCCTCGAGAGGGTAAATCAGCTCTCTCCCTTTTCCTCTCTCTTCGCCTTTTCCTCTCCCTCTTCCTCTTTTTCTTTCTCTCTATTCTCGCTGCCCACCTCATAGTATAGCGCTATAAAATTGTAAACGGAAAATGCCAGATAAAGAATCCCCCAAATAAAGCCACTGTGAAAAGTGAATTGTACCTTCTGCAGAGAGGGAGAAATAAGCGCCAGCCCAATTGCCACATAATATATCACATCAATAAACAGGCTGTCCGTCTTGGCCTTGTTTTCTTTGTAAAGCTCATCCTTTTTGTCCCGCCTCAATGCAAAAACAAGCATTTTTGTATTCAGAAAGATCAGCAGGAGCCACATCACCAGGGAAAATCCCAAGTTGATATACGACACTATTATATTTTCTCTGGAAATCGGCAGAAATGTATCCAAAATGCAATACCCCTCCCAGATCACCGCCCCTACAGCGCTCATAACCGCCATAGACCTGTAATATTTCTTGTACGAAGCCTTCTTTTTATCTTTCCTCTTCCACTTCATGTTATCCCTCCATACCGCATCCAGCGGCTCAAATCGTAATGAAAACGCCGGGGCGTTTCCAGGTCGAAACCTCGAAACCTAAGCCTTCTTAAGCAATGTGCTTTACATCCCCCGCCTCCAAACCATGCCTTGTATCACGGCTCTATAGCGGCTCAGTGGCTGCCTTCTAAAATCGCTGGGCTTTCCTTCTCCTCTGATTGGCGGCATGGGAAGTGATGCTTATATCATTTTATGTGATGATTATATCACGTGAAGCCGGCTCGTCAATATGCAGAGGATAAAATAATTCGTATTTGTATACCAATGATTTGTATTTTTTCTTCCTTGTCTTCTTCGTAAAAGTAGGGGCGGCTGGGAATCGGAAAGGCTGCATTTGCTCTTTTTTCGATCATAGCCTCTTAGTATGCGGTGAATGTAGGTTGGTGGGGGTAATGATATATTGGAGATGGTGGATAACTTTTTATTATCGATTGGTTTTTAATAGTATTGTGTGGTATTTGATAATTTAAAATAATCTTATAATTTCC